>CALRVO020000486.1:0-3613 GCA_943371595.1 Sphingomonas paucimobilis | reverse complement strand
TAGAGTTCCTCGCGCCTCAACCACCGTGGGCCGTCGCCCTGGCAGCGCCGGCTGCGGGGTTTCGAGGCTCGTCGCTAGAGCTCCTCGCGCCTCAACCACCGTGGGCGCCGGAATCTGCCGCGTCCTGTGGGCTCTCGTGCCGAGGGTCGGGGACGATGCTGGGGTGACGACAGACCGCTATGCAGACCGCCTCGACCCAGCAACCTACGCAGACGATGACGGTGTCGTGGGCGTCTTCGAGTCGGACCCGTCCGAGGTGGATGCGCTGTGGTTCTCGGACCGGCTGTTCCGGCGACTCGTCCTCATCGCCACCGGGTATGAGCTGCACATGCTGCCGCTGCTTGGAGTATCCGACCCTGTTCGTCTGAACAGGGCTATGTGTGAGTCCCTCGCAGACGACGTGGCGTTCGTTGCTGAACGCATTGACGACGCCCCGACGATTGAGACTGCGCAGCGGCTCAGCGACTACATCGCCGCACGCCTTCTTCGTCCATCTTGGGACGGGTCGATCACCGTCGAGCCGGACTGACGAACCGCCCGACTTTGCCGCGTCCCGGTCGCAGATGCCGACGACCGGATGAACGAGAATCGCCCTGTGAGTGTGAGCGCAGCACAAGCCAACGCCTTCTACGGCGAAGTAATCGAGCACTCCACCGTGTGGGGAGTCCGAGACACCGAGGGGTTCCCAGCACCTGAGACTCCCGAAGGCCGGGCCATGCCGTTCTGGTCGCTGCAAAGTCGTGCGGAAGCCATCGTGGCCAAGGTCCCGGCCTACCAAGGCTTTACGGTCCTCAGCCTGCCCTTGGACGAGTGGCGCTCACGGTGGCTTCCGGGCCTTCAACGCGACGGCATTCGAGTTGGTCTGAATTGGTCAGGCGGAGGGGCAACGGGCTACGACCTACTGGCCGACGAGGTCGAGGCCAATCTCGCGGCGTGGGACGCCACCTAGAACCGCCCGACCATGCCGCCCAGCGGGCTCCGCCCGACCATGCCGCGCTGCGGGCTCGTCGCGGGGCACGGAGGACGTCTCGTGGCCATGTGATGTAGTCCAGGCCATGAGGGTCGTGATTGTGGTGGTCGCCGTCCTGCTTGTTGGCGCATTCTTCGTCTACCTGTGGCGGGCAGGACCACGCATCGAGTAGAGGCTGTCTCTACTTGTCGCGCTGCGTTCCGCCCGACTTTGCCGCGCAGCGGGCGCTCTGCCAAAGAATCGGCACAGTCGACCCTCCCGGTTTCGTGTCCTCGGGCGGAGACCCGGCAACGTGGCCGTCGAGCGCGATGTCGTTGTCTAACCTGCAGAGATGGAACGGACAGTGTCGATCGCCGACCAGCGGTGGCTGGTCGCGTGGACGACGCAGGCCGACCCACCCACGGGGACAAATCACGGAAGCTCCGGTGTCTGTTTCACCGAGAAGGGCGTCGTCCTGGTCTCCCGAGATCGTGAGCGCTGGGAGTTCCCCGCTGGTCGACCCCAGGCGGACGAGAGTCTGGTTGACACCCTTCGGCGAGAGGTGCGTGAGGAAGCCTGCTGCACGGTCGGGGCCACCCACCTCCTCGGTTTCACGATCAGCACGTGCCTCGTGGGCGATGAGCGTGACGTGGTGCTGGTCAGGGCGCACTGGGCTGCGCGTGTGACTGTCGAACCCTGGCAGCCGGTCCACGAGATCGTCGCACGAAAGGAGGTGGCTGAGGCGAGCGCGATGTCGGCCCTCACCATCGAGCCCGGTCTCGAGCCGTTCTACGAAGAGATCTGGCAACGGGCGCGATCCGTAGGGCACATCGGGTGAGCTGAGCGCGCGTGACAAGGGTCAGGCGACGCCGACTGTGCGAGGGCGGATGGTCACGTGGACTGCTCAGTGCCGACGAGAAAGTCATCGAGTCCGGCGTGCACCGGCACGTTCTCCGCCCACCTCGACAGTGTTCGCTCAGTACCGCGCCGGGCGCGCTTCCGACCTCCGCTGACCACTCGTCAGAACGCGGCGATCGGACCCATCGACCGCTCGGCGCGAGACAGACCGCGCAGTGCCGCGGTCGCGCCGTGCCGGCGTGCCCCCAGCACGGCCAGCAGGGCCAGCACCGGGTGGAGCGCGTCGTCGTCGAACGCTGCGGTCTCGGCGCCGATCGAGACCGCGAGGTCGTCGGCGTGCACCACGACCTCCATCAGACGGATCACGAGGAAGTCGTCCAGCGGCAGCGCGCAGTCCTGCCAGGGCACGTACGTCGTCGGGCCGGCTCCCGCGACGGCCCCCGGCAGGGCGGCGAGGGCGTCGGCGAGGACGACGAGGGAATCCGCGGCGCCCCCGGCGGCCATGGCGTTGAAGTCGTCGCTGATCGAGGTGTTGGCCTCGTGGTCGACTGGCGCGTGGAACCAGTCGGCACGCTCGTAGCACTCGACCAGTGAGACCACGCTGGCCTCGGCCGGCTGCACCGTGGTGAGGAACTCCACCGCGCACTCGGGCTGGCTGACCAAGTGGCGGGCCAGGCCGCCGACGGTCATGCCGGGCAGGGCGGAGTCGTCGTCCCACTGTGCGGCGACCCGCTCGTCGGCGAGGAGGGGGCGTAGGGCTGCGGTGGCCCGGGAGAGGACGCTGCGGTCGAGGGTTCCGGCGAACGTGAGGGCCACGACCGCAGGCTACGCCCGGCCCTGGGGGTTGTCCTGGGCCTCGCGTCGCTCGTGCAGGCGCTGCTGCGCGGCCGGCAGGTAGGCCAGGCACGGGGCGTCGGTGCCGCGGTGGTTCTCGTGCAGGTGGAAGGTCCAGCGGTCCATCGCGGCCAGGTAGCCGTTGTCGCCGCCCGGACGGTAGGCCGACCACTTGGTCTCGCCGCGCGCGGTGCACTCGGTGCAGCTGATCTTGTAGACGAGCTGCTGGTCGGCGCCGACCTCGATCTTGACGGTGGCCAGGGGCCCGGCCTCGGTGGCGGCCTTGCGCTGGCGGGCCGAGCGGCTCGCGGTCATGGGGTGCTCCTGTCGGTACGGCGGGCGAGGTGGAGCGGGATGGAGACGACAGTCTCGACCCGGTCGGGCAGCAGGTCGCGCACCCGGGCGAGCAGGTCGGTGCGCTCGTCGTCGGCGAGCACGCGGTAGGCGGAGACGGTCGAGAGGTGCGCGAGGTAGTCGGCCGCGGCCAGGGTCTCGTGCTGGGGCAGGGCCGTGTCGACGACGTCGGTGAACGCCGGGTGCTCGCGCAGCACGTCGGCCGTCCAGCCGACCCCCGGGGCGTCGCCCAGAGCATCGGCGGTCAGCTCGTCGACGACGTTGCGGAGCTGTGGGTCGGCCAGGTCACGTGCCGTGCCGAAGAGTGCGAGGGTCCCTCCCGGCCGCAGGAGCGCCGCGGCGCGGTCCCACCGGGTGGCCGGGTCGGTCCAGTGGAAGGAAGCTGCGGCGTACAGCAGGTCGACGAGGCCGAGCAGCTCAGGATCGAGCTCCTCGTACGACGCCCCGACGACCTCGACGCTCCACCCGTGCTCGTCGACCTGGTGCGAGAGCACTGCTCGCATGGCGGGGTCGGGCTCGACCGCGACGATCGCGGGCACGCGCGCGGCGAAGGCCTCGGTGGCCTTACCGGTGCCGGCGCCGACCTCGAGCGTCCGCTCCAGGGGCCCGGAGACGTGG
>CALRVO020000485.1:0-3614 GCA_943371595.1 Sphingomonas paucimobilis | reverse complement strand
GGTGGTCGGGGGAGTGACAAGGGTGGAGCCGGCTCAGGGCGGCGGGCCCCGCGGCGGGTGCGTGGATGGGACGGGACCGGCGGCCGGTGGGTTCCCGGGGTCGGCGTGGGCCGGGTCACCCGCCTCGTCGAGCAGCCCCGCGAGCAGGTGTGCGAGGCGGGTGCGACCGCGCGAGCAGCGTGACTTGACCGTGCCGACCGCGCAGTCGAGCATCACCGCGACCTCGGCGACGGGGAAGCCCTCCATGTCGACCAGCACGAGCGCGGCCCGCTGCTCCTCGGGCAGCGTCGCGAGGGCGTCGAGCACCTGTCGCCGGCGCTCGGCCGCGACCGAGAGGTCGGCCGGGTCGTCGTGGGAGGCCGAGACGAGAGCCCCGCGGCCGCCGTACTCCTCGAGGTCGTCGGGCAGCGCCTCGGCGCGGCGCACCTTGGCGGCGCGCAGGCGGTCGAGGCAGGCGTTGACGACCACGCGGTGGAGCCAGGTGGTGACCTGGGACTCGCCGCGGAACGACGCCGCGCGCCGGTAGGCCGCGACCATGCCGTCCTGCAGGCCGTCGGCGGCGTCGTCGGGGTTGCCCGTCGTGCGCAGGGCGACGGCCCAGAGACGGTCGCGGTGACGGGCGAACAGCGCGCCGAACGCGTGCGGGTCGCCGTCGACGTGGGCCGCCATCAGCGCGGCATCGCTCCGCTCGTCGGGTCCGGGCGGCGCGGCTCCGGCCTCACTCATCGGGCACGGCTCGGACGACCACCTCGGCCACGGCGCCCCGGAAGCGTCCGTCGTCCCCGACGGGGAGCGCGGTCAGCCACAGCACCACGTGGGTGCCGCGGGCGCCGCCGGCGTCGAGGGTCAGGCGCGGGCCGTCGGCGCTGCCCTGGGCGACGGGGTCGAGCCCGTCGACGGTGTCGGGACGCCCGTCGGTGACGAACAGCGAGACCGAGGTGGGGGTGCCGACGAAGGAGAGGGAGACCTGCCCGACCGCCTGCGCGTCACCGAGGTCGAGCACCAGCCCGACGCCCAGCTTGAGCCCGGGCGGGGGGCCGAGCTGGTCGTTGTAGCCCTCGGTGGACCAGGACGTCGCCGGGTCGCCGTCGACCGCGAGGGGCGCGTCCTCGTCGTTCTCGGACGACGGGTCGCCCTGCGGGTCGAACGCGGCCGCCTCGACGCCGTCGATTACCGGGCCGCGGACCTGGCGCCCCTGGCCGCCCGGCGCGGCGGAGGAGGGGGCGTCGGTGGCGTCGTCGCCAGGTCCGCCGGAGCCGCCGCTGCTGAGCTTGACGGCCACCACCACAGCGACGGCGAGCAGGACCAGCGCCGCCAGCACCACCCCGAGTCGGAGGAACCCGCGGCCGGGGACGGGCTCGTCGTCGTCGATCGCCACCAGGGACGTGCTGCTGGTCGAGGCGCCGGTGCCGGTGTCCCAGGGCCAGAACTGGTCGTTGCCGCCCCCGGCGGAGCGGGAGCGGCCCGCCTGGCCCTGGCGCGGCGTGCGCGGCGGGGCCCCGGCGGCCGGTGCGGGCGCGAAGAGCGGGCGCTCGGGCGGGGCCTCGAACGGCGGGGGCGGGGGCGCCGGGGTCGTGCGGCGCTCGAGCCAGGACACGTCGTCGTCGTCACCGAAGATCGGGACGCCGGCCTCGGTGGGACGGTCCTCGACCGCTGGTGTCGCCGTGGTCACCGGCTCGGGTGGCTCGGGCGCCTCGCGGGACCGGGGCGGCGCGACCGCGTCGTGGGGCAGCACCTCGGGCACCGGTGGCAGCACGACCTGCTCGGCCTCGGGCAGGACGTCGGGGATGCTGGCGAGCAACGCGGCCGGCATCCCGGTCGGGTCACCCACGAACTCGGCGAGGTGGTCGGCGATGCCGCGGGCCGAGGAGACGACGTCGTCGAGCTCACGGTGCCGGCTGACCGAGGGGCGGTGCAGGAGCTCCTCGCAGAGCAGGTCGAGCGACCGGGGGATCCCGGCGCGCACCTGGCGCGGACGCAGCACCTGACCGTGGTCGCGCGGGGCGCCGGGCACGAGGGAGGCCGAGGCCCCCGCCCAGCGCCCGGTCAGGGCGCAGTAGAGCAGCCCGGCGAGGTCGTCGAGGTCGCGCTGCACCTCGCCCGGGGTCGGCCGGTCGGGGTCGTCGGGGCCGGCGAGACCGTGCAGCGCGGCGTCGACGCACAGGCCGATGATCCGGACGCCGCCGGCGCGGTCGACCAGGACGTTCTCGGGGTTGAGCCGGCCGTGGGTGACCCCGGCGGCGTGGGCCACGGCGACGGAGTCGGCGACCTCGGCGACCAACCACGCGGCGCGGCGCGGCCCGAGCGCGCCCGTGCCGGCGGCGACGATGTCGAGGGAGGTGCCCCACCCCCACTCGTTGACGACGTAGCACGCCTCGTCGGTGCACTCGGCGTCGAGCACTCGCAGCACCCGGCGGTCGAGCACGGTCGCCGAACGGCGGGCGGCCTCCATGAGAGAGGGGGCACGTTCGTCGTCGCCACGGATCACGTGGATCGCGACGTGCCGCTCGAGGACCCGGTCGTAGGCCCGCCAGAACCGCCCGCCGTCGCTCTCGGTGAGCAGGTCGACGAGCTGGTAGCGGTCGCCGAGGAGGTCACCGGGCCGGGTGGCGAACGGCACCTGACTCGTCTCCTCGGGGTGGTCGGGCATGGACGGGCGTGGGCGGACCCGGCCATCGTAGGCCGGGTCAGGTCTGACGGGAGCGGCTACCGCGGCGTGTGACCGTCTGGATCACGATCATGACCTCCTGGAGCCGCAGCAGCCGGGCCATCAGCAGGTAGACGACACCGCCCACGCCGGCGACGGCCGCGCCGCGCAGGCCCGCCACGACCCAGCCCGGGTCGTCGCTCCACCGCCCCAGGAGCAGCGCCACGGCGCCGGCGACCGCCGTCGCGACCGCCACGGCCGCCACCAGCCGGACCACGAAGCGCACCAGGAGCGCCGAGTCGAGGCCCCCGAGCCGCCGACGCAGGACGGCGTAGGACACCACCGCCCCCACGGCGTACGACGCGGCGTAGGCGAGCACCAGGGCCGGCGAGGTGCCGGAGGCGTCGGTGCCGCGGACCAGGAGCACCGCGGCGACCACGTTGACCGTCGCGACGACGCACTGCACGTAGAAGACGGTGCGGGTCAGCTCGAGGGCGTAGAAGCCGCGCAGCACCAGGTAGTGGACGGTGAACATCACCAGCCCGGCGCCGAAGAGCGCCAGCGACGGGGCGTAGCGGGTGAACTGGTCGGCGGCGGCGCCGTGGCCCCAGATGACCTGGGCCATGTCGCGCGCGACCAGGGGCAGCAGGGCGGCGAACGGCACGACCACCGCGAGAGCCGTGCGCAGGTTGGTCGCCAGGGTGGTGCCGAGCTGACGCAGGTCGCCGGCGGCGGCGTGGCGCGAGAGCCGCGGCAGGATCGCGGTGGCCAGGGACACGGTGATGATCGAGTGCGGCACCATCACGATCAGGAACGTGGAGGAGTAGATCGTGTAGCCGGTGCCGTCGCCGCCGTCGGCCGTGCCGCCGGAGGCCAGCCGGACCACGACGGTGTAGGCCACCTGGTTGACCACGACGAACAGCACCGTCCACAGGCCCAGCCGCAGGGTGTGCGAGAGGCCCGTGCC
>CALRVO020000484.1:0-3619 GCA_943371595.1 Sphingomonas paucimobilis | reverse complement strand
TGACCCGTCGTACATGTACGACGGGTCAGCGATCTGCTGCTGGGACCTACTGCTGCTGGGAGCGGGCGATGAGCTTGTGGCCCAGGGTGCCGGCGGAGTTGGCGTCGAGCAGGTTGGTCTGCGACTCGACCAGCCGCAGCAGCGCCGAGTCGGCACGCAGCATCTCGGAGGACTGCATCAGGATCGTGCCGGCACCGGTGAAGTCGTACTGCCGCTCCTCGCCCGACTCACGCCCGAACATCCCCTGGATGCCGGCCATGAACGACTGCGCCATCCAGTTGTGGTCGTAGTGCACCGAGGGTGAGGGGCAGTCGGCCCAGCCGAGCAGGGCGTCGGGGTCGGCTCGGAAGGGCGGCTCGACGAAGATCACCGGGCCGACGGAGGAGGCGAGGAACTTGCCGGTGCCGATGAGGGTGAGGAAGCCCGGGACGATGGACTGCTTGAGCTCGAGCCCGGTCTCGAAGGCCAGCAGGTTCTTGGCCTTGATGGTCAGGTTGCCGACCTCGAGGTCGTAGGAGTTGATGTCGTTGCCACGGTCGCCGATCACGAGCTTTCCCTGGCCCGAGGCCACGACCCAGTCCTGGGTGTAGAGCGGCGAGGAGAAGCGGGACGCCACCCACGCCGCGCGCGAGGCGAAGGCCGCGACGCCCGAGAAGTCGACGTTGCCGTAGTAGGCGATCATCGCGCCCGCGGCGGTGAACCACTCGCCGTTGAGGTCGATGCAGAACGAGTAGCTGTTGACGTTGTCGTTGGACGGCAGGGTCTGCGCGTCGTAGACGGTGGAGCCACCAGGGACGTTGATCATCAGAACTTCTCCTCCGAGGCCTGGACGTAGATCCGGCCGTGGCCGGTGCAGTGCAGCTGGGTCGCCTCGCCGGAGCCGCGACCGACGACGTCACGGACGCCGCCGCTGACCTTGAAGTCGATCTGGAGCGCCCCGACGTGCCCGACGTAGGCCTGCGGGTCGACCCCGACCATGCCGCTGCCGTCGACGGGGATCTCGAAGGTCCCGCCGTGCGACAGCAGCGCGACCGAGCCGGTGCCGCTGACCTTGGTGGTGAACAGGCCCTGGCCCGACATCGCGCCGCGCACCGCCTGGCGCACACCACCGGAGCCGATCATCTCGACCGAGGTCGAGAGGTTGGCGTGGTGGGCGAGCAGCCGGTCGGCCTCGACGGTCAGGGTCTCGTTGTTGAGCTGCACGAGCGTCACGTAGAGACCGCGGAAGCCGTAGAGCGCGTTGCCCTGGCCCTCGGCGACCATCATCGCCACGCTCTCGCCCTGCATCGCGCGACCGACCATCCCGCCGACGCCGCCGGAGCCGCTGATCGGACGGAAGGTGATACCGCCGGAGTAGCCGAGCATCGCGCCACGGCGTGCGATGACCTCGCCGCCGGGGGAGACATCGGTGCGGACGACCTTCTTGTTGACCTGCTCGAACGCTGATCCGTTCACGGCTGCCTCACCTCTCCGCGGGCTGGATGTAGACGGTGCCCTGGCCCTCGAAGCGCAGGCTGAACGGCTCGCCGCCGCCCTCGCCGACGAGGCTGCGCCAGGTCACGCCCGAGACGAGCGACATCTGCAGCTGGCCGGTGCTGGCCACGTAGGCGTCGGGGTCGACGACCAGCGGCATCCCGGGGGACACCGCGAGCGGGATCATCGGGCCGTCGGACATGATCGCGCACTGACCGGACCCGGTGACGCTCGTCGTCGCCAGGCCCTGGCCGGAGGTCATGCCGCGCAGCCCTGCGAACTGCACGTCGAGCTTGAGCCCGTCGGTCACGGCGAGGATGTGCTCGGACTCCACGGTCAGCTTGTCGTTGTCGAGCATCACCACGGTGACGTCCAGGGCGTCCTTGGCCAGGTAGACGCGGCCGTGGCCCTGGCACTCCATCAGGGTGATGCTCTCGCCGGCGACGCGCTGGCGCACGGCGGCCCGGAAGCCGCCACCGCCGCCCATCCCGGCATGCTTGAAGGTGATCGCGCCCGTGTAGGCGACCATCGCGCCCTGGGCTGCTCGCACGCTGTCGCCGGTCAGGTCGGCGTGCAGCACTTTCTTGTCGGCGGTGAGGGTCGCCACCGGGCCTCCGATGCTCGTGGGACGGACAGTGGTCTCGCAGCGGCACCTTAACCACGTCGTCGTCCGGTTGAACCACGGGCGCGTGACGTGTCGGTGACGTGCGAGGGCGCCAGCGCCGCCGAAGATTACGCCACGAGAATGTGCGCTAAATGCCCCGTCGGCGGCCTGTGACCAGGGCCCCACCCGGGTGTGACGTCGGCCGTGTGGAGTGGCAGTATGACGACGAGCGCACCTCGTGATCCAGTTCACAAAGTCACATGGATCACACGCCCAGCCGGGTGCGCCGACGTCGAAGGGATCAGCCGGATGGACCTCTACACACCCGTCCTCGTCCTCGCGGCACTGGCCGCGATCTTCGCCATCGGCTCGATCGCCACCAGTGCGTTCGTGGTCGGGCCCAAGCGCTACAACCGCGCCAAGCTCGACTCCTACGAGTGCGGCATCGAGCCCACGCCGCAGCCGGTGGGCGGCGGCCGTTTCCCGGTGAAGTACTACATCATCGCGATGCTCTTCATCATCTTCGACATCGAGATCATCTTCCTCTACCCCTGGGCCGTGCACTTCGACGCCATGGCCGTCTTCGGGTTGGTCGAGATGGTCATCTTCATCGCCACCGTCTTCGTCGCGTACGCCTACGTCTGGCGCCGCGGCGGACTCGACTGGGACTGAGCAGGAGGGACCACAGACATGGGTATCGAGGAGAAGCTCCCGAGCGGGGTGCTGCTGACCAGCGTCGAGGGGCTCGCGGGCTACATGCGCAAGGCCAGCTTCTGGCCCGCGACGTTCGGCCTGGCCTGCTGCGCCATCGAGATGATGACCAGTGGCGGCCCCAAGTACGACCTGGCCCGCTTCGGCATGGAGGTCTTCCGTGCCAGCCCCCGCCAGGCCGACCTGATGATCGTGGCCGGCCGGGTGAGCCAGAAGATGGCCCCGGTCCTGCGTCAGATCTACGACCAGATGCCCGAGCCCAAGTGGGTCTTGGCGATGGGCGTGTGTGCCAGCAGCGGCGGCATGTTCAACAACTACGCGATCGTCCAGGGCGTCGACCACGTCGTGCCCGTCGACATGTACCTCCCCGGCTGCCCGCCGCGGCCCGAGATGCTGATCGACGCCATCCTCAAGCTGCACGACCAGGTCCAGGCCATGAAGCTCGGCGCCAACCGCACCGCCGAGATCAAGGAGCTCGAGGTCTCCGCCCTCACGGCGCTGCCCACGGCCGAGATGAAGGGTCTGCTCCGCTGACATGAGCGACGAGGACAAGACCACCGGACCCGACCAGGCCGACGGCAAGACCCCCGCCACCACCGACGAGGAGGTGCGGGCCGTCGGCGCGCGCACCGGCATGTTCGGGGTGCGCGGCAGCGGTGACACCAGCGGCTACGGCGGTCTGGTCGCACCGATCGTCTATCCCGGCGCGGCCCAGCGACCGTTCGGGGGCTGGTACGACGAGGTCGCCGACGCCCTCGAGGCCGTCACGTCCCTCGGGCGCGTCGTCGTGCACCGGGGCGAGATCACCTTCCACGTCCGTCGCGAGGACCT
>CALRVO020000483.1:0-3623 GCA_943371595.1 Sphingomonas paucimobilis | reverse complement strand
TCCGCACTTCGCTCAGCCGCTCGATCGCCCCCGGCATCGCGGTTCTCAGCATCCTCGCCGTGACGGCCTGCGGCGCCTCCAACGAGGACTCCGGCAGCGACGACAACGGCGGCGGCGCCCCCAGCGCCGGCCTGACCGGCACCCTCAAGGGCGCTGGCGCCACCTCGCAGGAGAAGGCGCAGGAGGCGTGGACCACCGCGATCCAGGGCGCCAACGACGGCTTCGAGGTCCAGTACCAGCCGGTCGGCTCCACCGACGGTCGCAGCGCCTTCGTCTCGGGTGCGGCCGCGTACGCCGGCACCGACTCGGCGCTCACCGACGAGGAGGGCCAGCTCACCGAGGCCAAGGCCACCTGTGGCGGCACCGAGCCGATCCAGATCCCGGCCTACGTCTCGCCGATCGCCGTCGCGTTCAACCTGCCCGACATCGACAGCGTGCAGATGTCGGCCGACACGATCGCCCAGATCTTCGACGGCAAGATCACCAACTGGAGCGACGTCACCGACCCGCAGGCCGACGGCGTCGAGCTGCCCGACCTCGACATCACGCCGGTCCACCGCTCCGACGACTCGGGCACCACCAAGAACTTCACCGACTACCTCGCCAAGGCCGCCCCGGACTCGTGGCCCTACGAGGCCGAGGACGCCTTCCCGGTCGACGGCGAGGCCGCCGACGGCACCTCCGGCGTGATCCAGCAGATCAGCAGCATCGAGGGCGCCATCGGCTACGCCGACAACAGCCAGACCGAGGGTCTCGGCAAGGTCTCGGTCGCGGTCGGCGAGGAGTACGTCGCCCCGTCGGCCGAGGGCGCCGCGAAGGTCCTGGAGGCCTCCCCGGCGGCCGAGGGCGTCTCCGACGTCGACATGGCCGTCGACCTCGACCGCACCACCACGGCGTCGGGTGCCTACCCGGTCGTGCTGCTGTCCTACATCGTCGCCTGCCAGCAGTACGACGACGCGGAGACCGCCAAGAACGTCAAGGGCTACCTCGAGTACATCGTCTCGCCGGAGGGCCAGCAGGCCGCCGCCGACGAGGCCGGTTCCGCCCCGCTGGGCGAGGCCACCGCGACCAAGGCGCAGGAGATCGTCGCCAAGATCGGCGCCTGACCTCTACCGTTCGGGTGGGGACCGGCCCGCCGGTCCCCACCCGTTCGGCGTACGACCCCGTCCCACCCAGTCCCACCCCTCCAGCTCGTGACACGACGCCCGCGAAGGACACCCGAGTGAGCAGCACCACCAAGGACCGGCCCCTGATCAAGGAGCCCGTGCCGCGCAAGGTCACCAGCCTCGGCGACCGCATCTTCGCCGGGCTGACCCTCGGCGCGAGCCTGGTGATCCTGGCCGCCCTGGCGAGCGTCTTCGTCTTCCTGTTCATCAAGGGACTGCCCGGCTTCAACCGCGCGGCGGAGGTCTACGGGCCCCGCGCCAGCGACTTCCTCGGCTACGTGTTCCCGCTGCTCGGCGGCACCGTCATCGCCGCGGTGATCGCCCTCATCGTCGCCGTCCCGCTGGCCTGGGGCATCGCCCTGGTCATCAGCCACTACGCGCCCCGCTACATCGCCGCTCCCGTGGCCTACCTGGTCGACCTCCTGGCCGCCGTGCCCAGCGTCGTGTTCGGCCTGTGGGGCGTCATCGTGCTGGCCCCGCGCATGGTGCCGGTCTTCGACTTCCTCAACGACAACTTCGCCTGGATCCCGATCTTCGACGGCGACGTCTCCAACTCGGGCCGCACGATCGTGACCGCCGGCGTGGTGCTGGCGATCATGATCCTGCCGATCATCACCGCCATCACCCGCGAGGTCTTCTCCCGTACGCCGCGCCTCAACCAGGAGGCCGCCCTGGCGCTGGGTGCCACGCGCTGGGAGATGATGCAGCTGGCCGTCTTCCCCTACGGCCGCTCCGGCATGGTGTCGGCC
This sequence comes from Sphingomonas paucimobilis, assembly GCA_943371595.1. Classification (GTDB taxonomy): domain Bacteria; phylum Actinomycetota; class Actinomycetes; order Propionibacteriales; family Nocardioidaceae; genus Nocardioides. The sequence continues at coordinate 1,708 of CALRVO020000483.1, read as the reverse complement.
GCGATGCTCGGACTCGGCCGCGCCCTCGGCGAGACGATGGCCGTGGCCATGGTGCTCTCGCTGGGCGGCTGGAACCTCAACCTCCTGGGCCCCGGCAACTCCTCGATCGCGGCCAACATCGCCAGCAAGTACAAGGAGCGGTCCGAGGACCTGCTGTCGGTGCTCATCGCCAGCGGGCTCGTGCTGTTCCTCCTCACGTTCCTGGTCAACTTCGCGGCTCGCTGGATCGTCGGCCGCGCCGAGCGGAAGATGGCGGCCTGACATGACCACCGACCTCTCCAGGGCGCCCGCCGAGCCGTCGTCCGGCGCCATCCCGATCACCTCGCCCAAGCTGCCCGCGGTGGGGCCGCTGCTCGTCGCGGTCATCGCCGCCGCGGTCGCCGCGTTCTTCTGGCTGATCATGGGCTGGCCCCTGGTCGGGTCCGTCCTGGTGGGCTCGCTCGTCTACCTGCTCGGGCTGCCGGCCTGGTCGCTGGCCGTCGAGGGGCGCCGCGGCGCCGTCGACCGGCTGATGACCGGCCTGATCTGGGCCAGCGCCGTGGTGGCCATGGTGCCGCTGGTCTCGCTGATCTTCACCGTCATCAGCAAGGGCGCGAGCGTCATCAACAGCGAGTTCCTCACCTTCTCGCTGTTCAAGACGCAGGTCGACCAGCCGGTCGGCATCTACCACGCGATCATGGGCACGCTCATCATCACGCTGGGCGCGGCGATCATCTCGATCCCGATCGGCGTGCTGGCCGCGATCTACCTCGTCGAGTACGGCAAGCGCAACCGCCTGGCGCGCTTGGTCACCTTTCTCGTCGACGTGATGACGGGCATCCCCTCGATCGTCGCCGGGCTCTTCGCCTTCGCCCTGTTCACCCTGCTCTTCGGACCGGGCTTCCAGGGCGGCATCGGCGGGTCGGTCGCGCTGTCGCTGCTGATGATCCCGATCGTCGTGCGCGCCACCGAGGAGATGCTCCGGCTGGTGCCCGACGAGCTGCGCGAGGCGGCGTACGCCCTGGGCACGCCCAAGTGGCGCACCATCGTCAAGGTCGTGCTGCCGACGACCATCGGCGGCATCATCACCGGCATCACGCTGGCCATCGCCCGCGTCATCGGCGAGACCGCACCGCTGCTGCTCATCGCCGGCCTGGCCAACAAGACCAACACCAACCCGTTCAGCGGTGCCATGTCGACGCTGCCGGTGCAGATCTACTCCTTCAACTCGCGTCAGGAGACCATCGACCTCGCCTGGGGCGCGGCGTTGGTGCTCATCGTCATCGTGCTGGCCCTCAACCTCGTGGCCCGGCTCATCGGCAAGTACTTCGCCCCCAAGACGGGCAACTAGGAAGCAAGGGACACACCATGGCCAAGAGCATCGACGTCTCTGACCTCAACATCTACTACAGCGACTTCCTCGCCGTGCAGGGCGTCAACATGACGATCAAGGCGCGGTCGGTGACCGCGTTCATCGGCCCGTCCGGCTGCGGCAAGTCGACCTTCCTGCGCTCGCTCAACCGGATGCACGAGGTCATCCCGGGCGCGCGCGTCGAGGGCAAGGTCGTCGTCGACGGGCAGTCGCTCTACGGGCCCGCGGTCGACCCGGTCGCCGTACGCCGTCAGATCGGCATGGTCTTCCAGCGCCCCAACCCGTTCCCGACGATGTCGATCTACGACAACGTGCTGGCCGGCAACAAGCTCAACGCCAAGAAGATGAAGAAGTCCG
>CALRVO020000482.1:0-3624 GCA_943371595.1 Sphingomonas paucimobilis | reverse complement strand
GGCCGAAGTAGTGGGTCGAGAGCTGCTTGGCCCGAAAGCCCGGCAGCCCCTGCGCCTCGAGCAGCGCCTTGCGACCGGCCGCGTCGAGGTCGGCCAGGTGGGCCGGCGGCTTCTTGCGCCCGCGCGGCTCGTCGAAGACGAGCGGCAGGGCGGTCGTGCCGGCGGGCGGGGTGGGAGTCTCGGACACCGCCCGATTCTCCCACCGCGCCACGCACGTGCCTAACTCAGCGGCACGACGTCGGCAGCGCCGAGCCGGGCGGCGTCGGCGGTCGCGTCGTCGGGCATCTGCTGGCTCTCGATCTCGGCCTCGACCCGCTTGACGTAGTGGTCGATCTCGAGCTTGCGCTGCTCGTCGCTCCACCCGAGCACCGGAGCCATCAGGTCGGCGACCTCCTCGGCGGCGCGCACGCCGCGGTCGAAGGTCTCGATGGACACGTGGGTACGACGGGTGAGCACGTCGTCGAGGTGGCGCGCGCCCTCGTGGCTGGCGGCGTAGACGACCTCGACCCGCAGGTAGTCCGACGCGTGGGTCACCGGCTCGCCGAGCGACGGGTCGGCGGCGACCAGGTCGAGCAGCTCGTGGATCAGCGACCCGTAGCGGCCCAGCAGGTGGTCGATCCACACCTCGTGCAGCCCGGAGGAGTCGGCCAGCACGTGGCGCGAGTTGACCAGCGCGTCGTAGCCCTCGGCCCCGAGCAGCGGGACCTTGTCGGTCACCGACGGCCCGACCTTGCGGTCGAAGACCGACGACATCCCGAACACCGCCTCGTCGACGGCGTCCTGCGCCATCACCCGGTAGGTCGTGTACTTGCCCCCAGCGACGACCACCAGGCCCGGGGCCGGGTGGGCGACGGCGTGCTCGCGCGAGAGCTTGGACGTCGCCTCGGACTCGCCCTCGAGCAGCGGCCGCAGCCCGGCGTAGACACCCTGGACGTCGGCCCGGGTCAGCGGCGTCTCGAGGACGGCGTTGACGTGCTCGAGGATGTAGTCGATGTCGGCCTGGCTCGCGGCGGGGTGGGCCTTGTCGAGGGTCCACTCGGTGTCGGTGGTGCCGACGATCCAGTGACGCCCCCACGGGATGACGAACAGCACGGACTTCTCGGTGCGCAGGATCAGCCCGACCTCGGAGCGGATCCGGTCCTTGGGCACCACGAGGTGGATGCCCTTGCTGGCCCGCACGTGGAAGAGACCGCGCTGGCCGCCGAGGTCCTGGGTCTCGTCGGTCCACACCCCGGTGGCGTTGATGACCTGCCGGGCGCGGATCGTGACGGTGGTGTCGTTCTCCAGGTCGCGCACCAGCGCACCGGTCACCCGCTCGCCCTCGCGCAGCAGCTCGACCACCCGCGCGCGGGAGGCGACCTTCGCGCCGTACGCCGCCGCCGTGCGGGACAAGAACATCGTGTGACGGGCGTCGTCGACCTGGGCGTCGTAGTACTTCAGCGCCCCGACCAGCGCGTCCTTGCGCAACGACGGGACGAGCTTGCGCGCTCCGCGCCGGGTCAGGTGCTGGTGCAGCGGCACACCAGCACGACCCGAGATGCGCGACATGGCGTCGTAGAGCGCGACGCCCGACCCGGCGTAGAACCGCTCCCACCCGCGGTGCTGCAGGGGGTAGAGGAACGCCACCGGGTGCACCAGGTGCGGGGCCAGCTCCTGCAGGAGCAGGCCCCGCTCCTTGAGCGCCTCGGCCACGAGCCGGAAGTCGAGCATCTCGAGGTAGCGCAGGCCACCGTGGACCAGCTTGCTCGAGCGGCTCGAGGTGCCCGAGGCGAAGTCACGCGCCTCGACCAGGCCGACCTTGAGGCCACGCGTGGCGGCGTCGAGGGCGCTGCCCGCGCCGACCACGCCCCCGCCGATGACCAGGACGTCGAGCTCCTCGGCGGCCATGGCCGTCAGGGACTCCTCGCGGAACTCGGGCGACAGTGCGACGGACCTCATCAGGTGCTACCTCTCCTTGCTACGTGGTGTGGGTGGGCCGTGGGGGTGACCGGTCGGCCGCGTCAGTCGACGTCGACCCAGTCGAGCGTGCGGGTCACGGCCTTCTTCCACTGGGTGTAACCCGTCTCGCGCTGCTTCTCGTCCCACTGTGGCGACCATCTCCTCGCCTCGTTCCAGTTCTCGACGAGCTCGTCGGTGTTGTTCCAGAACCCGACGGCCAGCCCTGCGGCGTACGCCGCCCCGAGAGCGGTGGTCTCGGCCACGACCGGACGGCTCACCTCGACGCCGAGGATGTCGGCCTGGATCTGCATGCACAGCTCGTTGGCGGTCACGCCGCCGTCGACCTTGAGCACCTCGAGCTTGACGCCGGAGTCCTTCTCCATGGCCTCGGCAACGTCGCGGCTCTGGTAGCAGATCGACTCCAGGGTCGCGCGGGCCAGGTGGGCGTTGGTGTTGAAGCGCGAGAGACCGACGATGGCGCCGCGGGCGTCGGAGCGCCAGTAGGGCGCGAACAGGCCGGAGAACGCCGGCACGAAGTAGACGCCGCCGTTGTCCTCGACCTGGCGGGCCAACGACTCCGACTGCGCGGCCCCGCTGATGATGCCGAGCTGGTCGCGCAACCACTGCACGGCCGACCCGGTGACCGCGATCGAGCCCTCGAGGGCGTAGACCGGCTTGTCCTCGCCGAACTTGTAGCAGACCGTGGTCAGCAGCCCCGACTCCGAGCGCACGAGCTCGGTGCCGGTGTTGAGCAGCATGAAGTTGCCGGTGCCGTAGGTGTTCTTGGCCTCACCGGGCTGGAAGCAGACCTGGCCGACGGTGGCGGCCTGCTGGTCGCCGAGGATGCCGGTCAGCGGCACCTCGCCGCGCAGCGGCCCGTTGGCGCGGGTCGTGCCGTAGCCACCCGGCTCGCTGGAGGAGCGGATCTCGGGGAGCATCGAGCGCGGGATGTCGAACAGGGCGAGCAGCTCGTCGTCCCACTCGAGGGTCTCGAGGTCCATCAGCATGGTGCGGCTGGCGTTGGTCGGCTCGGTGACGTGGACCCCGCCGTCGGTGCCGCCGGTGAGGTTCCAGACCAGCCACGAGTCGGTGTTGCCGAAGAGCGCGTCACCGGCCTCGGCGGCCTCGCGCACACCCTCGACGTTCTCCAGGATCCACTGGATCTTGCCGCCCGAGAAGTACGTCGCCGGCGGCAGCCCGGCCTTGCGCCGGATCAGGTCGCCGTGGCCGTCGCGCTCGAGCTTGCTGGCGATCCGGTCGGTGCGGGTGTCCTGCCACACGATCGCGTTGTAGTAGGGGCGACCGGTCTTCTTGTTCCACACGACGGTCGTCTCGCGCTGGTTGGTGATGCCCAGCGCGACCAGGTCGCTGGCCTGCAGGTTGGCCTTGCTGAGCCCCGACTGCAGGACCGAGCTGGTGCGCTCCCAGATCTCCACCGGGTCGTGCTCGACCCAGCCGGCCTGCGGCAGGATCTGCTCGTGCTCGAGCTGGTGGCGGGCGATCTCGTTGCCGCCGTGGTCGAAGATCATGAAGCGGGTGCTGGTGGTGCCCTGGTCTACGGCACCGACGTACTGGGTCATGGCGTCTCCTGTGTGGTGGGCGTTGCTGCGGGTGAGGGGTCGGGCGGACAGCTAGGCGACGACGTCGGTCTGGCGACCCTTCTCGCCGACCGGCTCCGGGTCCTCG
>CALRVO020000481.1:0-3669 GCA_943371595.1 Sphingomonas paucimobilis | reverse complement strand
CGCCCGGCGCGACGTCGACGACGACGGCCTCGGAGCACAGGTGCCGGCGTGGGTCGTGGGCCACGACGGTCCAGGCGCCGGGGCGCAGCCCGGCCAGCACGGCCCGGCCGAGCCCGTCGGTCCGGGCCTCGAGGCGTTCCCCGTCGGGGTGCACGGCGCAGAGGCGGGCCCAGCGGGTCGCCGGGGTGGTGACGCGCAGCACGGCGCCCCGGGTCAGGACCAGCGCGGCCACCACGACGGTGCCGCGCCCGCCCACGGTGACCTCGACCTCGGCCGCCGCGTGGCGGGCCGGGTCGTGCTGGGCGCGCTCGTCGGTGGCGACGAGTCGGTAGGTCCCGGGGTCGAGGGGCAGGGTGGCGCGCAGTCCGTGGACCCGGCGCCGAATGACGCGGCGGCCGCGGTCGTCGTGCACGTCGAGGAGGACCGGGCACGGGGTCGGTGCGTCGACGCGCAGCTCGACCGCGCCGGTGGCTGCTGCGCGTGACGAGGACATGTGTCGAACCTAGAAACCCTGCCGCAGACCGGCATCCGCCGATCGGACACGTTCGGGGTGGTGGTGTGACTAGCCCCACAGTCCGGTGGACCAGGCTCAGGCCCCGGGGGTCATCGCCCAGCGGATGGTGCCGGTCGCGGCCGTGCCCAGGGCGCGCACCACGGTGCGCTCGGTGACCGGCAGCCACGGCAGCCGCAGCGGGGGGCGGGTCCACGCCGGCATCAGGCCGACCGCGGCCGCCACCAGCACGCCGTACGGCGCCCGCGCGGCCAGGGGCAGCGGCGGCTTGACGAGCAGGTAGCGGACGGCCTCGCGGGCCTCGGGGGTGCCGCGCAGCTCGGGCCGGTAGGACGCCAGCGCCTCGGCCAGCTCGGCCTCGGTGGACGGCACGTCGACGGCGCCGAGCCGCAGGGCGACCTCGCCGACCTGGGCGACGTACTGGTCACGGCCGGCCTGGTCGAGCTCGTTGCGGCCGTAGACGGTGTAGGCGCGCAGGAAGCTGTCGACCTCGGCCACGTGCACCCAGCGCAGCAGGTGCGGGTCGGAGGCGGCGTACGGCGTGCCGTCGGGCATCGTGCCGACGACGCGCTTGTGGATCGCGCGCACGATGTCGACCTGGCGCTGGGCGTCGGCGGCGGTCGCGAACGTCGTGGTCGCCAGGAAGGTGCTGGTGCGGTGCAGCCGCCCCCACATGTCGCCACGGAAGCCGGAGTGCTCCGAGACGGCCAGCATGGCCGCGGGGTGCAGGGTCTGCAGCAGCAGCGAGCGGATGCCGCCGACGAACATCGAGGCGTCGGCGTGCACCAGGGTGATCGGGCTGCCGGGCTCGAACCAGCGCGGGCCCTCGGTGCCGTGGATGCGCTCGCGCGCCGCCGGGCCCTCGGGGCCGGCGACACGCAGGAACAGGGCCTGGCCCAGCTTGTCGCGCACGCCACCGATCACACCGCCGAGGGTACGGGCGGGCCCGCCACCCCTCGGGGTGGCGAGCCGACCGTCGGCCCGGACCGGTCTCCCGCCCGGCCGGTCAGGCGTCGTACGAACGCAGCCAGATGGTGTGGTCGGAGGCGGCCAGGGCGGTGGCGACGGCCGGCGAGACCGGCTCGGCGACGTCGGTGACGACGTAGCCCTGCTCGCCACGGGTGGCGAGGTACTGGGCGGTGACGTTGACGCCCTGCTCGGCCAGGCGCGCGTTGAGCTCGGCCAGGACGCCGGGCACGTTGACGTGGAGGAAGCCGATGCGCGAGCCGGTGGTCAGCTGGGGGGCCAGGACGGCGGGCAGGTCGACCGACAGCTCGGTGCGCCCCTCGAGCACGAAGCCGGCGAGCTTGCCGGCCACGAACCAGCCGATCTCCTCCTGCGCCTCCTGGGTCGAGCCGCCGACGTGGGGGGTGAGGATGACGTTGTCGAGGCCGCGCAGCGGCGACTCGAACTCGTCGCCCTGGGCCTTGGGCTCGATCGGGAAGACGTCCATCGCGGCACCGGAGATGTGGCCGGACAGGATGTGCTCGCGCAGCGCCTCGGTGTCGACGACCATGCCGCGGGCGGCGTTGATGAACATCGAGCGCGGCTTCATCGCGGCGAACTGCTCGGCGCCGAAGAAGCCGGCGTTGCCCGGGCGGCCGTCGACGTGCAGCGAGACGACGTCGGCCTCGGCGAGCAGGGCCTCGAGGCTCGGCATCCGGCGGGCGTTGCCGTGGGCGAGCCGGTCGGCGGTGTCGAAGAAGATCACCCGCAGGCCGAGGGCCTCGGCCAGGTTGGACAGCTGGGTCCCGATGTTGCCGTAGCCGACGATGCCGAGCGTGCGGCCCCGGATCTCGTGGCTGCCCTTGGCCGACTTGTCCCAGACGCCGGCGTGCATCTTCTCGGTCTTCTCGGTCAGCCGCCGCGCCAGGGCGATGATCTCGCCGATGACGAGCTCGACCACGCTGCGCGTGTTGGAGTACGGCGCGTTGAAGACCGCCACGCCGCGCTCGGCCGCCGTGACCAGGTCGACCTGGTTGGTGCCGATGCAGAAGCAGCCGATCGCCAGCAGGTCAGGGGCGTTCTCGACCACCTTGGCGGTGATGGTCGTGTTGGAGCGGATGCCGAGCAGCGAGACGCCCGGCAGCGCCGCGAGCAGCTCCTCCTCCGACATGGCCGCCGGTCGCAGCTCGACGTCGAAGCCGCGCCGTTCGAGGGTCTCGACGGCGACGGGGTGGATGTTCTCGAGCAGCAGTGCCTTCACGGTCCACCAGCCTACGGAGGGTCGTCGGGTGGGTAGGGTCCCGGTCATGGGATGGAACTGCACCGTCACGCTCGTCACAGGTGCAGGGGTCGCCGACCTCGCCGCGATCGGGTGGGTCGCGACCGACCGCACGGTCACCTTCGAGGAGGCCACGACCAGCTCGTTCGCCGACGTCGCCGCCTGGCAGCGCGGTGCTGACCTGGTGCTCGCCTGCGGCGGGCTCGAGCTCGCCGCGCGCACCGACCACCTGGCCACCCTGGGTGCGGTCCACAGCGGCCTCTTCCAGTCGGTCACCGACACCTACGCCTGGCAGGTGCCCGGCGACGACGGCGGACGCACCTGGGCCTGGAGCATGGGCGAGGAACAGCTCTCCGACGGCGAGCCGCACCCCGCCGAGACGGGCGTCGCCCGCCTCGACGAGGACGCCCTCCTCGCCCTGCTCACCGCCGCCGGCTTCCGCCACGACGCCGAGCTGGAGGCCGCGTCGTTCGTGGTCCTCGCCGACGCCTGAGTCACCCGACCTCACCCACGGTGGTCGAGGAGGTCGCCCGCGACCGCCACGAGACCCCCGACCACTGTTGACGTGCCCGGCTCGACCAGCCGCTGCCGTGGGGGTCTCGTGACGGTTGCCAGGGCAACCTCCTCGACCGACGTGTGGTCGGGCAGGACGTGACCAGCAGGACGGCGCCCCGACCACAGGCCCAGGCCGACCACAGGGCGCCCGGAGACGACCAGAAGAGCTAGTCGCCCTTGACGTTGATGATCTGGCGCAGCGTGTGCACGACCGTCACCAGGTCGGCGGCGTCGGCCATCACCCGGTCGATGTCCTTGTAGGCGCCCGGGATCTCGTCGATGAACGCGTCGGTGTCGCGGTACTCGATGCCGACCATCGCCTCGCGCAGCTGCTCGCGCGAGAACGCCCTGCGCGCGGCCGTCCGGGAGTACTCACGAC
>CALRVO020000480.1:0-3674 GCA_943371595.1 Sphingomonas paucimobilis | reverse complement strand
CGAGCCCGCCGGAGCGGGGCAGCCAGGCGCGCTCGAACTGGCCCCGGTCGTAGGTGCGTCGTACGCCGGCGCGGGTGGTGGCGGCCGGGTCGTTGACCACCACGTCGCCGTCGTCGGTGAAGCCGACGATGACCAGCAGGTGGCCGGCGGTCGAGGAGATCGGTGCGCCGTCGAGCTCGCCGGCGCCGAAGGTCACCGACGCCACCAGCGGGATGCCGGCCTTGATGAACCGCTCGGCCTCGCGCAGGTTGCGCAGCCGGGTCACGAACGCCTTGCCGGCCAGCGGGGCGGCGTAGGCGGTGTTGAACGGCCAGTTGCCGGTGCCCTCGTAGTCGTGGTCGTAGGTCATCCGCGCGGCGTAGTCGACCCACGGGTCGGTGTGGCCCGACGGCACCCAGTTGTACGACGCCGCCCGCGGGAGCCGCTTGTAGTAGCCCAGGACCATCGAGGTCGAGGTCGGCGAGCACCACGCCTCGCCGCCGTTGCCCCACTGGGGGAAGTGGCCCCGGTGGACCATCTGCGAGTAGCGGGGGACGTCGAGGACGATGCCCCGCGCGACCCCGGGCGAGGAGGTCGAGGGTGCCGTGGTCGGCAGCGCCGAGACGACGGCCCCGACGGTGTCGAAGGACGGGCGCGCGGTCGTGCCGGCGGCGCGGGCGAGCACGACGCGGACCTGGTAGGACGTCAGCCCCGCGGGGGCCTTCCAGGTGTCGACGTCGACGCTGGCGAGGTCGTCGGTCTGGCCCGAGTCGGTGGTGCGGCGGGTGTAGGAGTCCCACAGCGCCCAGCGGCCCATGAGGTCCCACGACGACGTGGCGCCGGCGGCGTTGCGCCCGCGCACCCGCACCTCGACGAAGCTGTCGGAGGGCGTCAGGGCCGACCACGACGCGATGAGCTCGGTGAAGGCGAAGCCGGGGGAGACCCACGTCGACTCCCACTTCGCCGTCTCGTAGCTCGTCGCACCGAGCTTGCGACGCGCGGTCGACGACACGAACCGGACCCGCCCGTCGGTGACCGCGGCGCCGTAGGAGCGGCCCGTGGCGAGCTCGGCCGCGGAGTCCCACTGGTGGTAGTCGATCCGCCGGGTCTGCGCCGCGGCGGCGTCGGTCTGCGCCGTGCCGGGGGTCACCGCGGCAACGTAACAGGACACGAGCGCGGCGCTGAGGGTCAGCCGCGCGAGGGGACGTCGGGCGAGGGGAAGGCGCACCCGACGACGGTACGCCACATCCGCCCCACCCGTCACAGGGTTCGTGGATGAGCGGTCAGGGCGCGCGATCTCTAGACTTGGCCGGTGACCTTCCGGCTCTACGACACCGCGACGCGCGAGGTGCGCGACTTCCGACCCCTCGAGGAGGGGAGGGCCAGTGTCTACGTCTGTGGTCTCACGGTGCAGTCGGAGCCCCACGTGGGCCACGTCCGCTCGGCGGTCAACTTCGACGTGCTGCGCCGCTGGCTGACCCACCAGGGCTACCAGGTCAGCTTCATCCGCAACGTCACCGACATCGACGACAAGATCCTGGCCAAGGCCGCACAGCAGGGCCGGCCGTGGTTCAACCTCGCCTACGACATGCACGCCAGGCTCACCGAGGCGCTGGCCAGCATCAACGTGCTGCCCCCGACCTACGAGCCCGCCGCGACCGGACACGTGCCCGAGATGATCGAGCTGATCGAGGCGCTCGTCGAGCGGGGTCACGCCTACGCGGCCGACGACGAGTCGGGCGACGTCTACTTCGACGTCCGCTCGTGGCCGGCCTACGGCGAGCTCACCGGTCAGAAGATCGACGACATGGAGGCGGCCGGCGACGCCGACCCGCGCGGCAAGCGCGACCCGCGCGACTTCGCGCTGTGGAAGGGCTTCAAGCCCGACCACGAGCCGGCGTCGGCGTCCTGGCCCAGCCCCTGGGGCCGTGGGCGCCCCGGCTGGCACATCGAGTGCTCGGCCATGGCTGGGAAGTACCTCGGTCCGGCCTTCGACATCCACGGCGGCGGCGTCGACCTGCGCTTCCCCCACCACGAGAACGAGCAGGCCCAGTCCCGCGCCGCCGGGCACCCCTTCGCGTCCTACTGGATGCACAACGCCTGGATCACCACCGCCGGCGAGAAGATGAGCAAGTCGCTCGGCAACTCCCTGGCGGTGCCGAAGGTGCTGGAGCGGGTGCGGGGCATCGAGCTGCGCTTCTACATGGTCAGCGCCCACTACCGCTCCCACGTCGAGTTCAGCTTCGAGGCGCTCGACGAGGCGGCGGTCGGGTTCCGCCGCATCGAGACGTTCCTCGCCCGCGACGGGCACCTCGGGGCCCACGACCTCGGCAGCACCGTGCCCGGCTTCGACGAGGCGATGGACGACGACCTCGGCACCCCGGCGGCCGTCGCCGCGATCCACGACGCCGTCCGCGAGGGCAACCGGCTCTTCGACGCCGGGCGTCCGGAGGACGCCGAGCGCCTGCGCACCCAGGTGTCGCAGTCGCTGCTGGTGCTCGGCCTGCACCCGAGCCAGTTCGGCTCGCCCCGTTCGGACGACGCGGCCCTCACCGCCGCCGTCGACGCACTCGTCGCCGGCCTGCTCGCCCAGCGCGCCGAGGCACGCGCCGCCAAGGACTTCGCCCGCGCGGACACCATCCGCGACCAGATCAAGGACGCCGGCATCGAGGTCGAAGACACACCCGCCGGCCCGAAATGGAGCTTGAAAAATGCCCGGTAACTCTCAACGCAAGGGGTCGGTCCGCAAGACCTCCAAGAAGCCCACCGCAGGGTCCGGGGGGCGCGTCAAGCGCGGCCTCGAGGGCCGCGGCCCCACGCCCAAGGCCACCGAGCGCGAGTACCACAAGGCCCACAAGGCCGTGCAGGCCAAGAAGCGCGCCGCGTCCAAGGGCGGCCCGCGCCGCAAGGGCACCGACGCCGAGTGGATCGCCGGTCGCAACTCCGTCGTCGAGGCGCTGCGCGAGGGCATCCCGATCACCGGCCTCTACGTCGCCGAGGGCGCCGAGCGCGACGGTCGCCTGCGCGAGGCGTTCCGGATCGCCCAGGACAAGGGCCTGAGCCTGCTCGAGGTCAGCAAGGGCGAGCTCGACCGGCTCACCGACGGCGCCGTCCACCAGGGCCTGGCCGCGCGGATCCCCCCGTTCGAGTACGCCCACCCCGACGACCTGCTCGACCTGGCGGACAAGAACAAGGAAAAGCCGCTGATCGTCGTCCTCGACTCGATCACCGACCCCCGCAACCTCGGCGCGATCATCCGCAGCGCTGCCGGGTTCGGTGCCCACGGCGTGGTGATCCCCGAGCGCCGGGCCGCGGGCATGACCGCGTCGGCCTGGAAGACCAGCGCCGGCGCCGCCGCCCGGATGCCGGTCGCCCAGACCGTCAACCTGGTCCGCACCCTCAAGTCCTTCCAGGAGGAGGAGGGTTGCATGGTGGTCGGCCTGGCCGCCGACGGTGACCTCACCCTCGACGCGCTGGTCGCCGACCGCGAGCTGGTCCGCGGCCCGCTCATCGTCGTCATCGGTGCCGAGGGCGACGGCCTGGGCCGGCTGGTCGCCGAGACCTGCGATCACCTGGTGTCGATCCCGATGGCCAACACCCTCGAGTCGCTCAACGCCGGCGTCGCGGCCTCCGTGTGCCTGTACGCCGTGAGTCGGGCCCGGGCCTGAGCGTCCCGTCCGAGCGGTGGTCGGGGG
>CALRVO020000479.1:0-3677 GCA_943371595.1 Sphingomonas paucimobilis | reverse complement strand
CGGGGGCGTGTGCAGAAGGTCCACGACTATCGGGGAGCGAAGGTCACGTCGGTGGAGGACAGGGGCAGGTGGACGGTGTCGCCCAGCGACCAGGCGGCCACACGGCGTACGTGGTCGGCCGGGACCGCGGGACCGGCCGGGCCGGCGGGGAGGTCCCAGGTCGAGTGCGCGTCGTGGGGCAGCACGACGCCGATGCCGCGGTCGAGCGCCCCGCGTGCCGTGGCGGCGACGCACATCTCCGACTGCAGCCCCGCCACCACCACGGTCGCGTGACCCGCAAGCAGGTCGGCCAGTGCGGTGCCGTCGAACGGGTCGTCGTGAAGCTTGGTCACCACGGGCTCCCCGGCCGTATATCGAGCACGAGACCGCGTCGCTCACCGACGGCGAAGCGGGGGTCGTCGGCGCCGACGTCCTGCACGTGCACCACGAGTGCGCCGACCGCTCGGGCGGTGGCCGAGAGCGTGCGCAGGGCCACCAGGAGTCCGGTGACGTCGTGCGGCGGCGGGTCGTGGTCGACGAACGCATGCTGAACGTCGACGACGATCAGCGCCGTCGGCAACGCTGCGTCGGTCACGTCTGGGCCCAGCGCGGGCCAAGGCGGAGGATCTCGACGGTGCGGGGCTCGGTCTCGGGGTCGCCGGAGGGTGCGGTGGGGTCGCGGGTGATCCGTACCTGCAGCCGGGACTCGGCGAGGTCCTCGGCGACGCCCTCGCCCCACTCGACGACGGTGACGGCGGCGTCGAGGGTGGTGTCGAGGTCGAGGTCGTCGAGCTCGGCGGATCCCCCGAGGCGGTAGGCGTCGACGTGGACGAGCTCGGGCCCGTCGCCGCGCGAGCGGTGCTCTCGCGCGATGACGAAGGTCGGAGAGGTCACCGCACCCTCGACGTCGAGGCCGAGGCCGAGGCCCTGGGTGAACGTGGTCTTGCCGGCGCCGAGGTCGCCGGTCAGCACGACGAGGTCACCGGGGCGCAGCTCCTGGGCGACGCGTGCCCCGAGGGCCCGCATGTCCTCGGCGGTGGGCACCGGGTGGAAGGTCGGCACCGGTCGCACCAGCTCGACGTAGGGCGAGCGCCGGTCGGTCTGCCAGAAGCCGCGGTGCGCCCAGAAGCCGACCGTGCGCGGCAGCTCCTCGCGCGCGACCACGCGCAGCCAGCGGTAGCCGACCGCGGCCTCGGTGGCGGCCTGCACCATCGCCCGGGCCACGCCGTGGCCGCGGGCCGCGGTGAGCACGCCGAAGCGGCGCAGGTAGACGGAGTCGCCGACGGCGTCGAGGATCAGCGCGCCCACGGGCTCGCCGTCGACGCGCGCGACCAGGCCGCCCCCGAGGGCGAGCCGGGTGGCGATCGACGACACGGTCTCGCTGAGCGCGTCGGCGGGTGGATCGAGGGGTGGGCGGCTCCCGAAGGCCTCCCGGACGATGTCGAGGACGACGGCGGCCGACTCGGGGCCGACGCGTCGCACGGTGAGGTTGCTCAACGAGCCGCCGCCCGGGTGGTGGCCGCGGTGATGAGCTGGTCGAGCTCGGCGTTGACCTGGTCGTGCCGCTCGATGGGCACCATGTGCCCGGCGCCGTCGCACTCGAGCAGCCGCGAGGTCGGGATGCGGACGTGGAGCTTGCGGGAGTGACCGATCGAGGTCAGCTTGTCGTGGGTGCCGCAGATGATCGAGACCGGCACCTGGTCGAGGACCTCGACGTGGTCGAACTTGTCGAGGCTGCCGAAGCTGGGGAAGAAGTCGGCGACGACCTCGAACGGCGTGGCCGACAGCATGTCGTCGACGAACGACACGTAGGAGTCGGGCACGTCGCCACCGAAGGCGAACCGGTGGGTGGCGGCGTTGGCGATGTAGCGACCCACCCGGCGTACCTGGTCGACCGCGCCGTGCCCGACCGCGAGGGTCGCCACGGCCCGATGGGTGGCGCGGTAGGTGAGCCGGGCGGGCAGCATCGGCAGCAGGATGCGGCTGGGGTCGAGCCCGCCGGCGGTGGTGGACACCAGCGCCACACCGATGATCTTGTCGCCGATCAGCTCGGGGTGGTGCTCGGCGAGCGCGCAGATGCTCATGCCGCCCATGGAGTGCCCGACGACGACGACAGGTCCCTCGGGGACCACCTGCTCGATGACCGAGCGCAGGTCGTGGCCGAGCTGGTCGATCGTGGCGTGCTCGCGGTCGGTGCGGCCCGAGCGGCCGTGGGAGCGCTGGTCGTAGTAGACGGTGCGGACCAGGCCGCGGTAGGCGGCGCGCTGGAAGTGCCACGAGTCGAGGTTGAGGCAGTAGCCGTGGGCGAACACGACGGTCACCGCCGGGGTGCGGCCCTTGCCGCGGCCCGGGCGCGGCTCGACCTCGTCGACCTCGACGTGCAGGGGCACCCCGTCGTCGGCGATCACGGTGATCGGCGGTGTCCGCAGGCTGCCGAACGGCACCGACACCCCGGCGTCGTGCGCGACCGACCGCTGCTGGCGCAGGAGGCCGACGGCGGTGCCGGCCGCGGCGATGCCGACGGCACCACCGATCGCACCGAGCAGGCGGCGACGGCGCGCGGTCACGGCGCCCCTCCGACGTGACGACGGGACATGCGTCCTCCGATCCGGGTGACGATCTCGTAGTTGATGGTGTCGCAGGCCTCGGCCCAGTCCTGGGCGGTCGCCCGGCCGTCGCCGGGCGGGCCGAAGAGCACCACCTCGGTGCCCTCGGGCGGCGTGTCTCCCCCGAGGTCGACGAGCACCTGGTCCATGCAGACGCGCCCGCGCACCGGGCGACGCTTGCCGTCGACGGCGACCTCGAGCCGGTTGCTGCCCGCGACCGGGACGCCCTCGGCGTAGCCGGCGGGGACCAGGCCGACGGTGGTGCGCTCGGGCGCGGTCCACGTGTGGCCGTAGGAGACGGCGTCGCCGGCCTCGAGCTGCTTGACCATCGCGAGCTCGGCGCGCACCGTCATCGCAGGTCGCAGGTCGGTGCCGTGGGGCACCGTCGGGGCCGGGTCGAGGCCGTAGGTCGCCAGGCCCACGCGTACGGCGTCGTAGCGCGCCTGCGGACGCAGGAGGGCGGCCGCGGAGTTGGCGAGGTGGCGCAGCTCGGGCTCGAGCCCGAGCGTGGCCGCGAGGGCCAGGGCCTCGTCGAAGGCGGCTTGCTGGGCGTCGTTGGCGGGGTGGTCGGGCTGGTCGGCGCAGGCGAAGTGGGACCAGAGGCCGGTGATGCGCCAGTGGCCCGCCTCCTCCCCCGCACGGGCGCGGGTCAGGAACGGCTCCCAGTCGACCGGCAGGGCACCCCCGCGGTGCAGGCCGGTGTCGACCTTGAGCTGCACGCGTGCGGGCGCACCGACGTCGGTCGCCGCGGCGGCGATCTCGTCGAGCTCGGCCACGGAGTAGGCGGTCAGGTCGACGTCGGCCCGGATGGCGTCGTCGTAGTGCTCGTCGGGGACGGTGAGCCAGGTGAGCACCCGGCCGGTGTCGCCCGCGGCGCGCAGCGCCCGGACCTCGTCGAGGGTCGCGACAGCGAGCCACTCGGCGCCCGCCTCACGGGCGGCGCGGGCGACGGGGAGCATGCCGTGCCCGTAGGCATCGGCCTTGACGACGGTGATCATCGCGACGCCGGTGAGCTCGCGCAGCAGCCGCACGTTGTGGCGCACCGCGTCGAGGTCGACGACGATCTCGGCGCGGGTCATGGGGTCGATTGTC
>CALRVO020000478.1:0-3687 GCA_943371595.1 Sphingomonas paucimobilis | reverse complement strand
ACTTGCTCCCGACAAATACGATTACTAGCTATCGCCAGAATCATTGCCGAAAAAAACTTTACCCATCCAGAACAACAGACGAGCATTCAAACTAATTCGTCGACTATGACACACTGTTGAGTTCTCAAACATCAGGCGCACCTCGGCCTCGCTCCTTGCGGAGTCTGGTCCGAAGACTGATGCACTACCGCGCAGATCTTGCCCGGATCCTGACCTTCTCGCAAAGCGAGCCGATCGCCATCCGGTGGGATGTGCTGGTGGTGGTCACCCCGGGGCCGGGAGCCCGGCCGACTGGCCTTGCTCCCCGCCGCTCCCTGGCGACAAAGAGAACATTAGGGGACTTCCACGAGAACGCCAAATCGGATCGACGTGACCCGGACCACAGGGCGCTCGGATCGGCGTTTGCCCAGGTCAGAGCGCTGCGAGGGGCTGGAAGGCGGCCAACCCCCGCGCGTCGGCAACGGTGCTGGCGCCGCACAGCCGCAGCGTCTCGATGGTCTGGACGGCCATCTCGGTGAGCATCCGGGACACCCCGCCCTCGCCGTCGACGAGCGCGTAGAGCGGCAACCTGCCCAGGAACGTGTGGTCGGCACCGAGCGCCAGCGCGGTGACCACGTCGATACCGGTGCGCAGGCCGCCGTCGACGTAGACCTGCGCACGGCCGGCCACGGCCCCGACGACGTCGGTGAGGACGGCAGCGGTCGTGACGCTGCGGTCGAGCTGGCGTCCCCCGTGGTTGGACACCCACACCCCCGCTGCACCGGCCTCGACCGCACGGGCGGCGTCGTCCGCCCGCAGGACGCCCTTGACCACGACGGGGAGGCCGGTGGTGGCGGTCAACCACGCGAGGTCGTGGTGCCCCAGGTCGAGCGCCTTGGCGGACCCGGGGGCGTCGTCGTACCCCGGGTCGAAGTTGACCCGGAGCAGCGCGGGGTCGACGACGTCCCAGACGACCGTGCCCTCGGGGTTGCGCGCGTACTTGGTGCCGACGACCGGGGTGTCCACGGTCAGCACGACCGCCTCGGCGCCGGCAGCCACGGCGCGGTGGAGCAACGGCTCGGCCAGCCCCCGGTCGGCCGGGAGGTAGCACTGCACCCACCACCGGACCCCGGTCGTCGCCAGGTCGGCGAACTTGGTGCCGGCGTTGCTCGAGACGACCATCAGGCCGTCCGCTGCGGCCACAGCACGCGCCATGGCCAGCTCACCGTCGGGGTGGATCGCGCGCTGCAGCGTCGAGGGCGCGACCCCGAACGGCACTCCTGATCGTCGTCCGAGGACCTCGGTCGACGGGTCGACGGTGGTGACGTCGCGCAGCACACGGGGGTGCAGCGGCCGAGCCGCCCACGAGGTCGGCGCCGCAGCGGCGGTCAGCCCGTCCCGGGCTCCCTGCGCGACGTACTCGAACACGGGCGCGGGCAAGGTCGCACGCGCCTGCTCCTCGAGCCCGGCCAGCCAGCGCGCGTCGGACACCTCAGTGCACCTCGACGCCCGCGAAGTTCTTCTTGCCGCGGCGCAGGACCAGCCAGGACCCGCCGAGCAGGTCGCCGGCCGCGAGCTCGGCGTCGGCGTCGTCGACGCGCTGGTTGTTGAGGTAGGCGCCGCCCTCGGAGACGGTGCGCCGCGCCTCTCCCCTGCTCTTGGCCAGTCCGGCGGTGACGAACAGGTCGGTCATGGTCGGCCAGCCGTCGGCTCGGTCGAGGGTCACGACACCGGCCTCGCGCAGGGCCGCGCCGAGGGTCATCGTGCTCAGGGAGGTGAGGTCGCCGCCGCCGAACAGCGCGGCGGCGGCCGCCTTGGCCTGGTCGGTCTCGTCCGCCCCGTGGACGAACGTCGTCACCGCGTCGGCCAGCTCCTTCTGGGCCTCGCGCAGGAACGGCTTCTCGGCGTGACGCGCCTCGAGAGCCTCGATCTCGTCGCGAGGCAGGAAGGTGAAGATCCGGAGCAGCTCGCCGACCTTCTCGTCCTCGACGTTGAGCCAGAACTGGTGGAACGCGTAGGGGGACATCATCTCGGGGTCGAGCCACAGCGCCCCGGTCTCGGTCTTGCCGTACTTGGTGCCGTCGGCCTTGGTCACCAGCGGCGTCGCCATCGCGTGGACGTGGTCACCGGTGACGCGGCGCACGAGCTCGGCGCCGGCGGTGATGTTGCCCCACTGGTCGGACCCGCCGAACTGCAGGTCGACGCCGTGGTCGCGGTGCAGGGTCAAGAAGTCCATCGACTGCAGCAGGACGTAGCTGAACTCGGTGTAGCTGATGCCCGACTCGAGGCGCCGCTTGACCGTGTCGCGCGCCAGCATCCGGTTGACCGGGAAGTGCTTGCCGACGTCGCGCAGGAACTCGATGACCGACATCCCCTCGGTCCAGTCGTAGTTGTTGACGATGGTGGCCGCGTGGTCGCCGTCGAAGGCGAGGAAGCGCTGCATCTGGCCACGGAAGCGGTCGGTCCACTCCTGCACGGTGGCCAGCGAGTTGAGGGTCCGCTCCCCCGAGTCCTTGGGGTCACCGATCATGCCGGTGGCCCCGCCCACCAGGAGGTAGGGCGTGTGGCCGGCGTCCTGGAGCCGCCGGGCCGTGGCGAGCTGGACCAGGTTGCCCATGTGCATGCTCGGCGCCGTCGGGTCGAACCCCACGTAGAAGCGCACGCTCCTGCTGCCGAGCGCCTCGCGCAGCGTGTCGAGGTCGGTCGAGTGGGCGACGAGGCCGCGCCACTGCAGGTCGTCGAGGAGAGCGGGGTCGACGGGCACGTCGGGACCTTTCCCGGGTCGGTGAGTTGATCTCTGGGTGTGTCTACAGGCGGGATCAGCCTGCCTCACCCGAGATCGTGGCAGGACCGGTGGCCCGGCCACAGTAGGTTTTGGGGGTGATCGGCGACAGGTACTCGCTCGACCGGGAGATCGGCCGGGGCGGCATGGGCGCGGTGTGGCTCGGCCGCGACGAGGTGCTCGGGCGTCCCGTCGCGCTCAAGCGCGTCGGCGTCGCCCCTGGCGGCACGAGCCCCGACCTGCAGCGCGCGGAGCGCGAGGCGCGGATCGCCGCGAGCCTCAACCACCCCAACATCGTGGGGGTCTACGACCTCATCGTCGACGGCGACGAGCAGTACATGGTCATGGAGTACGTCGCGGGCCAGACGCTCGCCGACCTCGTCCGGGAGCGCGGCGCCCTGCCACCCCAGCAGGCCGCCCGGATCCTCGCCCAGGTGGCCTCGGCGCTGGCCGCGGCGCACGCCAACCACGTCGTGCACCGTGACGTGAAGCCCTCCAACATCCTGGTGCGCGACGACGGGCACGTGAAGCTGTCCGACTTCGGGATCGCGCGCAACGAGGCCGACCCCTCGCTCACGCAGACCGGGCTGGTGACCGGGTCACCGGCCTACCTCTCCCCCGAGGTCGCCTCCGGCAAGCTCGCCTCCCCGGCCAGCGACGTCTGGTCGCTGGGCGCGACGCTCTTCCACGCGCTCGCCGGGCACCCGCCGTACGACGCGGGCGACAACGTGCTGGGGGCGCTCTACCAGATCGTCAACGAGCCGCCGCCACGGCTGCCGGACGCCGGCGAGATGGCTCCGGTGCTGCTCGCCACGATGGCGCACGACCCGCGTCGGCGCTGGGCCATGACCGACGTGGCCGGGGTGCTCTCGCTGCTGGCTGAGTCGTCCGACGACAGGTCGGGCCGGGTCCCGGCGACGGCGCCC
>CALRVO020000477.1:0-3687 GCA_943371595.1 Sphingomonas paucimobilis | reverse complement strand
ACGCCGATCTCGGTGTAGAGGCCCATGAAGCTGGTGACGTGGGGTGGCTCGCCGACGTCGGCGGTCTCCTCGGGGTTGCCGGCCAGGACGCTCTCGAGGTGGGCGGTGTGGGCGGCGACGGCCCGCACGTCCCAGCCGGCCAGGTCGGTCGGCGTGGTCCACTGCTCGGCGGGCACCTGCTCGAGCACGGCGACGAGGTCCTGCACCGCCTGCCACCACGTCTCGACGTAGCCGGCAAGGCGTTCCTGGTCGTTCCCGTCGTTCATGGGCCCGACCCTAGCGAGGAGCCTGCCTACTCGGAGTAGGAGTTGTCGTAGACCTCGATCTCGTCGAAGCCGGTGACGTCGGCGCCGTAGGTGGTGCACTCGATCGTGGCGCTGCGGTCGTGGGCGAGGTTGTAGACGCCACCGCAGCTGATCGACGCGAGCTGCTCGTCGTCGCGGTAGAACCGGAAGACGAGGTAGGCGGACTCGGCGTCCTCGTCGTCGCGGGCGTTGGTGGTGCGCAGGCCGGTGATCTCGAGGTCGCCGGTGCCGGCCGGGGCCGCGCGCACCGTCCAGCCGTCGTCGTACTCGAAGCCCCGGATCTCGAAGGCCTCACCCTCGGCGACGGTCAACGGGTCGTCCTCGGAGCCGCGGTAGTCGGGGTCGAAGGCCTCGTCGACGTTGTTGACCACCCACACGAAGAACGCGACGATCCCGGCGCAGAAGAGCAGCACCACCCCGCCGACGATGAGCAGCACGTTGCGCGTCGTGTTGCTCTTCTGCTGCGGCATCTGCGCGTAGGGGTTGGGGTAGGCGCCCCCGTAGGGCGGGTAGGGCTGCTGCTGGTAGGGCTGCTGGGGCCCCTGGCCGTAGGGCTGCTGCGGGTCCTGGCCGTACGGCGGCTGCTGCGACATGCCCGCATTGTGTCCTGTCGGGGGCCGGCTCAACCACCGGTCGGGCAACGGTCAGCCCCCGAGCGCGAGCCCGGCCGCGATCGCGAGCATCGTGAGGCCGATCAGCACGTCGAGGACCTGCCAGGCGCGGGCCGTCGCCAGGGCCCGGTGGGCGAGGCGGGCGCCGTACCCCAGGCCGGTGAACCAGAGGATGCTCGCGGCTCCCGCGCCGGCCGCGAACCACCACCGCTGGTCGCCGTGGGTGTTGGCGATCGAGCCGAGGAGCAGCACGGTGTCGAGGTAGACGTGCGGGTTGAGCCAGGTCAGGGCGACGGCGGTCCGTACGGCGCGCCCCAGCGTCGCGTCCTGGCCGGTCGCGGCCTGCAGTGAGTCGCCCGAGCGGGCCCGCAGGAGGGCGTTCACGCCGTACCAGGTGAGGAAGGCGACGCCGGCGTAGCGGACGACGTCGATCACCCACCCGGCCTGCTCGATGATCGTCCCGATCCCGGCCACCCCGGCGACGATGAGCACCAGGTCGCTCAGGGCGCACACCGCCACCACGGGCCCGACGTGGCGACGCGCGAGCCCCTGGCGCAGCACGAACGCGTTCTGCGCGCCGATGGCGATGATGAGGGTGAGCCCGGTGACGAGACCGGCGAGGGCGGAGGTGAGCACGACCCCCACGCTAGGGGCGCCGCAGCGTGCAGGCCAACGAAACAATCTGCACGACGTTTAGCATCGCTACATGCAGCCCGACCAGCTCGCCGCCCTGGCCGCCATCGTCGAGCACGGCACCTTCGAGGCGGCCGCCCGCAGCCTGCACGTCACGACGAGCGCGGTGAGCCAACGGATCCGCGCCCTCGAGGCCTCCGCCGGCCGGGTGCTCGTGAGCCGTACGGCGCCCTGCACGCCGACCGCGGCCGGCGAGCCGTTGGTGCGGATGGCGCGTCAGTGGGCGCTGCTGCTGGCCGAGGCGCGGGTCGAGCCCGGCGCGGTCGTCGACCTGCCGGTCGCGGTCAACGCCGACTCGCTCGCGACGTGGTTCCGCGGGGTGGTCGGCGAGGTCGCGGCGTGGGAGGGCGTCGCGCTGCGCCTGCACGTCGAGGACCAGGGCTGGTCGTCGGCCCTGTTGCGCCGCGGCGACGTGCTGGCCGCGGTGACCTCCGACCCCGTCGCCGTGCAGGGCTGCACGGTCGAGCCGCTCGGCGTGATGCGCTACCGACCCGCAGCCACCCCGGCGTACGCCGAGCGCTGGCGGCGCGGGCGGGGCTACGACTGGGCGCGCATGCCGGTCGTGGTCTTCAACGAGAAGGACGCCCTGCAGCACGACCTGCTCGTCGCCCGCGGGCTCGGCGCCCCGCCGGTCGTGCACCGGGTGCCGACCTCGCACGACTTCCACGAGGCCGTGCGGCTCGGGCTGGGCTGGGGGTTGCTGCCGTCGGCCCAGCTCGACCCCGACCTCGCGACCGGGAGGCTCGTCACCCTGTCGGCGCGCGACCACGTCGACGTACCCCTGTTCTGGCAGCGGTGGCGCCTCGAGTCGACGGTCCTGACCCGGCTGAGCGGCGTCGTGCGGCAGGCGGCGCCCTAGGGCCGCGCGCGATGTGGCCCGGCCCGCCCCGCGACGTACGATCGTCGCGCGCGCCCACTCGGGAAGGAGCAGCAGATGCTGGTGATGCCGTCGGTCGGTGACGACTTCGGACGCTACCGGTTGCTGCGGGAGCTGGGGCGCGGCGGCATGGGCGTGGTGCACGCGGCCCACGACACCGCCCTCGACCGCGAGGTCGCCGTCAAGATCATCGCGCCCCAGCTGGCCGCCGACGACGAGTTCCGCGCCCGGTTCCGTCGTGAGGCGATGACGATGTCGCGCGTCGAGAGCCCGCACGTCGTGGCGGTCCACGACCACGGCGAGATCGACGGGTGCCTCTACCTGGTAACCCAGCTCGTGCCCGGCGGCGACCTCATGCAACACCTCCAGCGCACCGGCGCCCTGCCGCCGGCCGCCGCCCTCGACCTGGTGGCCCAGCTGCTCTCGGGCCTGGCCGACGCGCACGGCGCCGGCGTGGTGCACCGCGACATCAAGCCGAGCAACGTGCTGCTCCGCCGACGCGACGGTCGCCTCGAGGCCGTGCTCTGCGACTTCGGCATCGCCACCACCTCCGACGCCCAGATCACCCGCACCGGCGGGATCGTCGGCTCCTTCCCCTACATGGCCCCCGAGCGGCACCAGGGCGAGGTGGCCGACGGCGCGGCCGACCTCTACTCCGTGGGCTGCCTGCTGTGGCACCTGCTCACGGGCACCGCGCCCTACGCCGGCACCGACGTCGAGATCGCGCTGGCGCACCTGCAGGCCCCGGTCCCGCAGCTGCCCCCGGGCAGCGCCGCGGCCGACGCGGTCAACCGGCTGCTGGCCCGTGCGATGGCCAAGCGCCCCCACGACCGCTACCGCTCCGCACGGGCCATGCGCGCCGACGTCGTGGCGGTCGCCGCCCTGGTCGGCGGCCGCGACCTGGTGCTGCCCGACGTGACCGCGGTCCGCCACGCGCTGGCCGCCGGCGTCCCGGCCCCGGCCGCCGCGCCCCAGCCGACCAGCCCCCGTCGGCGTACGGCTCTCGTCGCCGCCTCCGTGGCCGGGGCCCTGGCCCTCTCCGGCGTGCTGTACGCCGCCGTGCTGGCCTCCGGTGACGAGCCCACGACGCGCGACGCCGCCGACACGGCGCAGACCGTGCTCGACGCCCCCACCACCACGAGCCCCTCGACCTCCTCGACGGGCGCCCCCACCACCCGGCCCCGGGCCACGCGGCCCCGTA
>CALRVO020000476.1:0-3696 GCA_943371595.1 Sphingomonas paucimobilis | reverse complement strand
TCGTCGACAAGCAGAAGCCGGCCCTGGTCAGCACCGCAGCTCCGCAGGTCGTCGGCACCCCCCGGGTCGGCGTACCGCTGGAGAGCTCGGCCGCGACGTTCAAGCCGACCGGCTCCACGCAGGCGCTGCAGTGGCTGGTGGCCGGGGTGCCCGTCACCGGCGCCACCGGCGCGACCTACACGCCGACGGCCGCCGACCTCGGCAAGACCATCTCGGTGCGGTCCACCGCGACCCGCTCGGGCTACACGACCGCGACGGCCACCTCGGCGGCGACCGCGCCCGTCGCGGCCGGCACCCTGACCCGCGTCGCCAAGCCCGGCGTCACCGGGTTCCCCGAGGTCGGGCAGGTGCTGAGCGTCGCCCCGGGGCAGTGGTCGCCGTCGCCGGAGACCGTCAACTACCGCTGGCGCGCCGACGGGGTGTGGCTGGGTGCCGCCCTCAACGGCACGACGCTGACCCTGACCCGCGACCTGGTCGGCAAGAAGATCTCCGCCGTCGAGGTCACCAAGACCCGCGGCTACGCGTCGATCTCCAACGCCTCCGCCGACGTCGGGCCGGTCGTCGAGGGCACCGTCGAGCTCGCCGAGCCCTTCCGCGCCTCCGGCGAGGCGCGCTACGGCTCGTCCCTGGTCTTCACCCCCGGCACCTGGGCTCCCTCCGACGCCACCGCGTCCTTCACGTGGTTCCGCGACGGCGTCGCGGTGCCCGAGGCGACCGGGGCGACGTACCCGCTCGGCGCCGCCGACGTCGGTCGCCGGATCACCGTGCGCGCAGCCGTCTCGCGCGAGCGCTACCGCGGCCTGACCCGCTCGGCCGACTACGGGGTCGTCACGACACCGTCGAAGGTCGTGCTCCGGGCCGGCGGCCGCAAGCGTGGCGCGATCGCCCGGGTGCGGGTCACCGCCCCCGGGGCCGCCTCGCCCGGCGGGACCGTCTGGGCCCGCGTCGGCAAGCACGTCGTGCGCAGCACGATCGTCGACGGCTTCGCCGAGATGCTGCTCACGGGCCTGGGGAAGGGCCCGCGCACGGTCATCGTGGTGTACGCCGGCGACGGGGTCGTCGAGCCGGGACGGGTCACTCAGCAGGTCATCGTCAAGCCATGACGTCGGCCCTGCGGGAGGTCGGGCGATGAGCGAGAGCGAGCCGCCGATGATCCGCCGCGCCGTGGCTGAGGACAACGCGGGTCTCGTCACGCTGGCCGAGGCGGTGTGGCCAGCGGCGTACTCGTTCGCCGATCCGGCGCTGGCCCGCCACACGATTGACACGTGGTGGAGCCCCGAGGCCAACGCGCGGAGTCTCGCCGACACGATCGTCCTCGTGGCCGACTCCGCACCCGGGATCGTCGGAATGGGCAACATCGACCTGCGCCCCGACGTGCCGGTCATCTGGAAGCTGGCGGTGCATCCGCGGGTGCGAGGCAAGCGGGTCGGACTCCGTCTGATGCAGCGTCTCGTAGAGCTCGCCGGCGACGGGCCCGTCCGACTGTCCTACGTCGAGGGCAACGAACCGGCGGCGAGGTTCTACCGAGCCTTCGGCTTCGAGCCGGTCGGACGCAACGAGCCGGAACGACCCGGATGGCCGGGAGAGATCGTCGTCGAGCTGAAGCAGGGTCACACCGGTCCAGGCCGTTGAACCACTGGAGGCGTCAGCACCGAGCTCTCGACCATCTCGTCGGGCGTCTGGGGACAGGTACGGTCAGAGCGTGTTCGAGCGCAGTCGACAGTTCGTCGAGGTCGAAGGCGGCTACCGGCTGTGGGTGGAGACCGTCGGGGACCCCCGACGCGAGCCACTGGTCCTGGTCATGGGGGCCAACGCCAGTGGGCTCGGCTGGCCCGACGAGCTGGTCGAGATGTTCGCCGAACAGCACTTCGTCGTCCGCTACGACCACCGCGACACCGGGAGATCGACCCACGCGTTCGACGAGCGGCCGTACCCGCTGATGGCGCTGGCCGAGGACCTGATGGCGGTCCTCGATGCGCTCGGCGTCGACGCCGCGCACGTGTTCGGGATGTCACTGGGCGGCACGCTGGTGCAGGTGCTTCTCGTGGACCGCCCCGATCGGTGGCTCAGTGCGACGCTCGTCGGCACTCCGGCGCTCGACGACGACGGCGAGCCCGGTCCAGCCGAGCACCTGCTGCAGCTGTGGTCCGAGATGGGAGATCCGCGTGACCCCGTGGCCGAGCGGGCGTGGCAGCTCAATCACCAGCGGGTCCTTCACGGCAGCGTCATCCCGTTCGACGTCGCCGAGTACGAGGAGCTCGAGCGGCGTGTCGCCGATCACCGAGGGAGTGCGGTCGGTGGGTCTGCTCATGCGCGAGCCGCACAGGAGGGTCTCGACCGTGACCTCTCGCTCGTCACCACACCGACCCTGGTCATCGACGCCCCAGAGGACCCGGTGGCGCCGCCACCGACGGCCAGTCGCCTCGTGTCGCGCATCCCCGGAGCCCGGCTGAGCGTCGTGCCGGGCATGGGGCACTCCCTCCCGCGTGCCATCCACGAGCCGTTGGCAGCAGAGGTCCTGCGGCACACGTCAGCAGCCTCGACACCCCGGGGCGACCTCGACGGCTGACACGTGCTCGGTCTGCACCACCGGCGTGCGCCCGTGCGCGCGCTCGTCCATGAGACGGCGGGCCTCGGGGTCGTCGCCACGGGTGTGGTGGTCGGCGGCCGCTGCCGTCGGTCGGGTGCGCCTGGGGTCGGTGCTGGGGTCGTGGGTGCGGGCGTGGTGGTGGGGGCAGAGCAGCGGTGGTGCGTAGGTCGGTGCTGCCGCCCCCGCTCAACCACATGGGTTGCGGACAACCGGCCGCCGGCCTCGCCTGTGGACGACTGGTGGTTGTTTCCACAGGTGGCGACGTGGGTTGGCAGCCTCGCTCGCGTGGTCTCGAGGCTCGGGCCTGGGGGCCCTCGCACCTCGACCGCCGTAGGGGTGGGGCGTGGGCTGTGGGCGGCTGCCAGTCATGAGGGCCCCCGCACCTCTACCGCGGGGTGGCAGTGGGCGGGAATGCGGTGGGCGCGCGGTGGTTTGATCCAGACATGACCTCTGCCGACAAGACCAACGCCGACTTCTGGTTCGACCCGCTGTGCCCGTTCGCGTGGATCACCTCGCGGTGGATCCTCGAGGTCGAGCAGGTCCGCGACATCGACGTGACCTGGCACGTGATGTCGCTGGCCTACCTCAACAAGGACCGTGACCTCTCCGAGGAGTACAAGGCGATCCTCGAGCCGGCGTGGGGTCCCGTCCGGGTCTGCATCGCGGCCGAGCAGAAGCACGGCAAGGACGTCCTGCTGCCGCTCTACACCGCCATGGGCACCCGCATCCACAACGACGGCCGGGCGCTGAAGGACCAGGCCGACCGGGGCCGCGCGATCATCGAGGAGTCGCTGGCCGAGGCCGGGCTCGAGCCCGGGCTCGTCGAGGCCATGGACGACAGCTCGCTCGACGCGGCCGTCGCCGAGAGCCACCACCGCGGCATGGACCAGGTCGGTGACGACGTCGGTACGCCGACCATCGCCTTCGAGGGTGCCGCGTTCTTCGGGCCGGTGCTGTCGGCCATCCCGCGCGGCGAGGACGCCGGCAACCTGTGGGACGGCTGCGTCGCGGTCGCCAAGGTGCCCTACTTCTACGAGCTCAAGCGCTCGAGGACGGGCGAGCTCGACTTCAGCTGAGCCCCCGGGTGTTGCTGATGTGACGGATGT
>CALRVO020000475.1:0-3713 GCA_943371595.1 Sphingomonas paucimobilis | reverse complement strand
AGGTGAACCGCACGATCACCGCGGCGACGAACGCGCCCGCGAGCTGCGCCACGGCGTACGGCGCGACCTTGCCCCACGGGAAGCCGCGGAAGGCCGCCAGGGCGATCGTGACGGCGGGGTTGAGGTGGGCGCCGGTGATCTTGCCGGCGGTGTAGATGCCGAGCACGACGCCCAGGCCCCAGGCCCAGCTGATCGAGTCGACGTCACCGCGGCCGGCGGCGACCACCGAGGCCACCACCCCGCAGCCGAAGAGGATCAGGATCAGGGTGCCGGCGAACTCGGCGCACAGCTCCCCGACCAGGGGGTTGCGAGACTTCTCCACGATGTTCTCCTCCCGAGAGAGACGCCGCCGTGGCGTCCGTCACACCGTCTCCCGGGGAGCCCTGCGAGCAACAGGGCGATCGTTCGACCATCTCGAACGCGCGTTCGTCAGGGCCGAACGCATAGGTTGACCAGGTGCCCGGCACCATCCAGTCCATCGAACGCGCCGCCGCCGTCCTGCACTTCCTCGGGGCGGTCCCCGAGCCCGTGGCGCTCGGCGAGCTCGCCCGCGCGCTCGGGCTGGCCAAGCCCACCGCCCACGGCATCGTGCGCACCCTCGTCGAGGTCGGCTTCGTCGAGCAGGACCCCGAGAGCGGCCACTACGGCCTGGGCGGGGGCCTGACCCGGCTCGGCGAGACGCTCGACCCGCACCTGCTGCGCTCGCGCACGGCCAACTGGGCCGACGGCCTGGCGGCCCGCACCGGGCTCGAGGTGCAGCTCGGCGTGCTGTCCGGGCCGACGGTCGAGCTGCTCCACCACGTCTTCCGTCCCGACGGCACGCGCCAGCAGCTGCGGGTCGGCGAGCGCCAGCCGTTGCACGCCACCGCCCTGGGCCTGACGCTGCTGGCGTTCACCCCGGCCGCCACCCGACCGCGCGACGTCGACCTCACGGCGTACACGCCCTCGACCCCGACGAAGGTCCTCGAGCTGACCCGGTCGGTGCAGCAGACCGCCCGGCGCGGCTGGAGCCTGGCCGACGGCACCTTCCGCCCGGGGGTCGCCGCGCTGGCCGCCCCCATCCGTCACCACGCCGGGGTCGGCGTCGGCGCGCTGGCCGTCGTCGGGCCCCGCGAGCGGGTGCTCACGACCACGGGCGACCCGTTGCCCGGGCTGGTCGAGCAGCTGGTCGGGGCCAGCGGCGCCGTCTCCGCCCGGCTCGAGGAGCGACTGTGAGCGAGCGACGTCCGGGGGCGCGGACCCACGTGGCCGCCATCGACCAGGGGACGACCTCGACGCGGTGCCTGATCTTCGACCGCCGCGGCCGGATGGTCGCGGTGGCGCAGCACGAGCACCAGCAGCACTTCCCGAGACCGGGGTGGGCCGAGCACGACGCCGCCGAGATCTGGCTCAACACGCTGCGGGTGCTGCCCGAGGCGCTCGCACAGGCGGGGCTGCAGCCCTCGGACCTGGCTGCGGTGGGCATCGCCAACCAGCGCGAGACCACCATCGTCTGGGACCGCGCCACCGGGCACCCGGTGGCACCGGCCATCACCTGGCAGGACACCCGCACCTCCGAGATGGTCGAGGAGCTCAACCGCGGACCGTCGTCCGCGCTCTTCCGCGAGGTGTGCGGCCTGACCCCGGCCGGCTACTTCGCCGCACCACGGCTGCGGTGGCTGCTGGACCACACCCCCGACCTGCAGCGGCGCGCCCGCCTCGGCGAGGTCGCCTTCGGCACCGTGGAGAGCTGGCTGATCTGGAACCTCACCGGAGGTCCCGAGGGCGGGGTCCACGTCACCGACGTGACCAACGCCAGTCGCACCATGCTGATGGACATCCGCACCCTCGACTGGGACCAGCGGCTCCTCGACGCCCTCGACATCCCCCGCGAGATCCTCCCCGAGATCCGGCCCAACGCCCAGGTCTACGGCACCTGCCGGGTCGGGCTGCCCGGCGTACCGATCGGGGGCGCGTTCGGCGACCAGCAGGCGGCGCTGTTCGGCCAGACCTGCTTCGCCGCCGGCGAGGCCAAGTGCACCTACGGCACCGGGGCGTTCCTGCTGATGAACACCGGCGAACGCATCGCCACCTCCGAGCACGGCCTGATCTCGACCGTGGCCTACGCCCTCGACGGACAGGCGCCCCGCTACGCCACCGAGGGGTCGATCGCCGTGGCCGGCGCCCTGGTGCAGTGGTTCCGCGACTCCCTCGAGATGATCCGGTCGGCTCCCGAGATCGAGACGCTCGCCCGGCGGGTCGAGGACAACGGCGGGTGCTACATCGTCCCGGCGTTCGCCGGGTTGTTCGCCCCCCGCTGGCAGCCCGACGCGCGCGGCGTCGTGGTGGGACTGACCTCGTTCGTCACCCGCTCCCACCTGGCCCGCGCCGTCCTCGAGGCCACCGCCTGGCAGACCGCGGAGGTCGTGGAGGCCATGGCGGCCGACACCGGCATCCCCTTCACCGGCCTCAAGGTCGACGGCGGCATGACGGCCAACCACCTGCTCATGCAGTCGGTCGCCGACGTGCTGGCCCTGCCCGTGGAGCGCCCGCTGGTCGCCGAGTCGGTCTCGCTGGGAGCGGCGTACGCCGCCGGGCTCGCCGTCGACTTCTGGCCCGACCTCGAGGGGCTGCGCGACAACTGGCACTGCGCGGCCCGGTGGGAGCCGACGATGAGCGAGGCCCTGCGCCGCCGCGAGCGCGCCGGCTGGGACCGGGCGGTCGAGCGCACGCTCGGCTGGGTCGTCGACGCGGACGGGGTCGAGCCGGCACGACGTCTCGGCTAGGAGGCCGCCTCCGGATCAGCCGTCGTTCTTGATCAGCAGCGACAGGGTCAGTGCGCCGGTGGCGACGACGACCGCCGGGGTGGTGAGGATCCCGAAGAGCATGTAGCGGGCGAACCGACGGGTGCCGCCGACCACGACGAGCACCAGGTTGGCGGCCAGCAGCACGCCGAGGGCGACCAGGAAGACCCACGGGTGCGCCCCCACGTCGTAGCCCACGACGAGGTCGAGGATGGCGCCCAGGAGGCCCAGGACGACGACGACCAGCAGCACCCCGGTGAAGAAGCCGGACAGCGGGGTCGAGACCGGGTGGTCGCGGTGCCAGAAGCGGAGGTCGGACCCGGGCTCGCGCACCACCTTGCGACGGGCACCGCCACGCCGCCGGGGAGGGGCCGCAGCCTCTCCCCCGTCGTGGTCGGCGTCGTCCGCGGGTTGTGCGCGGACGCTCTCGTCGGTGCTCATCACTGTGATCGTAGGTCCGAGGTCCACGCCCTCACGGGAGATCGACGCAGATCAGGTCGGGCATCTGCAGCCGGGCCCACCGGTCGAGGTCGGGCGGGGCGCCGGTCAGCACCGCGACCAGGGTGGTCCAGGCGGTCCCGTGACCGACCAGCACGACGTCGTCGCCGGCGTGGGCGGCGAGGATCGGGCGCACCGCACCGACCACGCGCTCGCGGCAGGTGCGCAGGGGTTCCCACCCCGGCGCCGCCACGTCATCGGGTCGCTCGAAGGCCCGTCGTACGACGTCGTGGAAGTCGTCGAGCCAGCCGGCACCGCGCTCGTGCTCGCGCAGCCCGTCGACGATGCCGACGGGTGCGTCGGTGAGCAGCTGGGAGGTCTCGACCGCCTTGGGCTCGGGCGAGGTGAACCACGCGGCGTGGGACGGCAGCCGGTCGCGCAGCGCCCACACGTCGTCGTACGCCGCCGGGTCGAGCGACCACTCGCAGGCCG
>CALRVO020000474.1:0-3719 GCA_943371595.1 Sphingomonas paucimobilis | reverse complement strand
GAAGCAGACGCCGAGGTAGAGCAGGGTGCAGACGGCCAGGGAGCCGATCAGCCCGCGCGGCATGTCGCGGCCGGGGTCCTCGGTCTCCTCGCCGAGGTTGGCCACGGCCTCGAAGCCCGTGTAGGCGAAGAAGACCACGGCCGCGGCCACGAGCACCCCCGAGAAGCCGAAGGCCGTGGGGCTGGCGCCCGAGACGAACTGCCACAGCGGCTGCGTCAGGCCCGCGCTGCTCTCGGTGTTGGGCTCCGAGGGCGGGACGAACGGCGACAGGTTGGCGGCCTTGACGAAGAAGATGCCGGCCACGATGACGAAGATGCACACCGCCACCTTGAGCACGACGAGCACGTTGGTGACCCACTTCGCCTCGCGGATGCCGACGGCGGCGACGCCGCCGAGCACCGCGACGATGAGGATCGCCCCCACGTTGACCGGCGCCTCCTCGCCGAACAGGGTCGTCGGCAACCCCAGGGAGTCCTGGAGGTAGCCCGACCAGCCCCGGCTCACGGTCGCGGCACCGAGCATGAACTCCAGCAGCAGGTCCCAGGCGATGATCCAGGCGGCGAGCTCGCCGATGGTGGTGTAGGCGTAGGTGTAGGCGCTGCCGGCGGTGGGCACCGCCGCCGCCAGCTCGGCGTAGCACAGCGCGGCCAGCATGCTGACGACCCCGGCGATGGCGAACGAGATCACGATCGCCGGCCCGGCGTTGAGCTTGGCCTGGATCCCGGTGAGCGTGAAGATGCCGGTGCCGATGACGATCCCGATGCCGAAGCCCATCAGGTCGCGGGACTTGAGTCGCCGTTGGAGCCGGGGACCGTCGCCGTTGTCGTCTCCTTGGTGGAGAACCGTCTCGACGTCCTTGGTGCGCAGGAAGCTGGAGGCCACCGCCGTATCAGAACAGCGGCGCCGGGAGGTCGGCTAACTCCTGCGGGGTGAAGCGCCGGACCGTCCCGGACGCCCGGTGAACGGGTTGCTCAGCACCGGTCGATGACGGCGTCGCGGCGGGCGTCGTCGCCGTAGCGCCGGGCGTCGGAGGTGTAGGGCATCACGACCGAGGCTCCGTTGATCGTCGCGATCGCACCCTGGAGGACGCACCCGGTGATGCGGGCGGGCTTGACCTGGGCGATGGCGTGGGCGACGCGGAAGAGCTCGGCCGGGCTAAGGTCGGTGTCGGTGTGCCGGAGGACGGTCAGCACGCCGCTCTCGATGAACCCCGACTCGTCGACGCGCTGCGCGATGCGGGCCTGGATGCCCTTCAGCACCCGCTGCTGGTTGGCGGAGCGGTCGAAGTCGCCCCCCGGGAGCGTCTTGCGGATCCGGGCGAAGGCCATCGCGCTGTAGCCGTTGAGCCGGATCCGTCCGGTCCGGAACCCGTCGTCCTTGAGGTTGACGTCGGAGAACGCGGTCGGGTTGTCGACCGTGATGCCGCCGATGTCGTCGACCATCTGCTCGAAGAAGGGGAAGCGGGTGACGAAGACGTAGTCGGGCTCGACGCCGACCAGGTCGCCCACGGTCTCGCCGAGCAGCTGCGGGCCGCCGTAGGTGAGCGCGGCGTTGATGCGGTCGGAACCGAACCCCGGGATCGAGACGTAGGAGTCGCGCGGGATGCCGATGCTGGTCGCAGCGCCGGTGCGGGTGTTCATGCCGACGAGCTGCAGCGCGTCGCCGCGGGTGCGGGTCATGTCCTCGCCCGGACGGGCGTCGGAGCCGACGCCGAGGATCCAGACCATGTCGTCGTCGAGGGCGACGCCCTGGGCGTGCTGGAACTCGACCAGCACCGCGCGGGTCGACGCCGTCCCGGAGTCGGGGACGACGACCAGCAGGCTGGTCAGCAGGGCCGCCAGGACGGCGTACCGACGGGCGAGAGGACGCTTCACGAGGTGGCTCTGCATCAGATGGCTCCGCGCTGGACGTCGTAACCGAAGACCTGCCAGCCGTCGGCCCGGGTGTGGGTGAGGTAGAGGTGGCCGCTGACCCGCTCGGTGCGCTCGGCCCCGGACTCGCCGGCCCGGGCCAGACCGAGGCGGAACTTCACCGTCACCGCGGAGACCCGGCCACGGACGGCCAGGGCGTCGATGGTGACCCGCCGGGCCAGCGCGCGCACGGCGTACGTCGTGGTGCCGACTCCCTTGTTGCTCATCAGGTTGCGGTCCTCGAGGGCCCGGACCCGGGCCGCAGGGGTGAAGACCTCGAAGGCGTCGTCGAAGTCGGTGCGGGGGTAGTCGCCGCCGAGGTAGGCCGCCTCGAACCACGCGTCGACCCGTGCGGTGACGCGGTCACGCAGCACCGTGCGTGCCTTCGGCGGCAACCGCCCGCCGGTCACCGTGCGGACCGTGGCGTTGGTGGCCAGCGGTGCGGCGGCGGGGTCGGTGGCGGTGACGCTCTCGGTCGGCGCCGCGGGGTCGGCGTCGTCGGACCCACCCGAGCTGCAGCCGGCGGCGAGGACCGCCAGGAGGCCCACCACCACCAGCACGGCGACACGCCGGAGCGGGCCGGTGACGGCCGGGTGGACGGCGACGGCGGGGGTCGGGGTCGTGGCGGGACGGGGGGCTTCGGGCAGCGGGAGCGCGGGTGACTCGTGTGGCATCGACAACAGGGTGCCGCAAAGTGCACCCGCACGCGCGCATTTGCTGGCAGGTGGGTCTAGCCTTGACAACAGCCCAGCACACCCGTCATCACCCGAAAGAGGCGAACCCAGTCGTGCCGCAGTCGTCAGGCCACCCCACCAGCTCCACCGAACCGTCGGCCTCGGACTTCGGTCCCAACGACTGGCTCGTCGAGGAGATGCGGGAGGCCTATGACGCCGATCCCGCGAGCGTCGACGAGAGCTGGGCCACGTTCTTCAAGAACGGCGGTGCCGACGGTGCCGCCGGCTCCTCCACCAGCGCCTCCACCAACGGCAAGGCCAACGGCAGCAGCAACGGCGCGCCCGCGGCGAAGCCCCCCGCCAAGGCCGCGGCCAAGACCGAGGCCAAGACGGAGGCCAAGACGGAGACGAAGGCCGAGGCCTCCCCCGCTCCCAAGGCGGAGCCGCGCGAGGTGACCAAGGCCGCGGAGCCCGCCAAGGCGACCAGCAAGCCGACGCCCAAGGAAGCGCCCAAGACCGAGCCGGCCGCGGCCAGCGACGAGCCGACCTACACCGTGCTGCGCGGCGCGCCGGCCCGCACGGTCGCCAACATGGACGCCTCGCTGAGCGTGCCGACCGCCACCTCGGTGCGCGCGGTGCCGGTCAAGCTGCTGTGGGACAACCGCATCGTCATCAACAGCCACCTGGCGCGCGCCCGCGGCGGCAAGGTGTCCTTCACCCACCTCATCGGCTACGCGATGGTCAAGGCCGTGCGGGCGATGCCCGAGATGAACAACGGCTTCGAGGTCGTCGACGGCAAGCCCAACCTGATCACTCCGGCCCACATCAACCTGGGCCTGGCCATCGACGTGCCCAAGCCCGACGGCAGCCGCCAGCTCCTGGTGCCGTCGATCAAGGCCGCCGAGACGATGGACTTCGCCGCGTTCTGGACCGCCTACGAGGACGTCGTCCGCAAGGCCCGCGACAACAAGCTCACCGTCGCCGACTTCCAGGGCACCTCGATCAGCCTCACCAACCCCGGCGGCATCGGCACCGTCCACTCGGTGCCGCGCCTGATGGCCGGGCAGGGCGCGATCCTGGGCGTGGGTGCGATGGAGTACCCCGCCGAGTGGCAGGGCGCCTCGGAGGAGGCGAT
>CALRVO020000473.1:0-3722 GCA_943371595.1 Sphingomonas paucimobilis | reverse complement strand
CGACGGGGCCATCCGGCCCGTGGTGGGGCTGTCCGAGCGTTTCGAGACCCAGGACCACCTGCGTGGCGAGCTCGCGGCGCTCGAGGCCGAGAACGCCGACCTGCGCGCCCGGGTCCGCACCGCGCCGTACGACGAGGCGCGGCTGGCCGAGCTCGAGGGCCTCACCTCGGCCGCGACCGACCTCGGCCAGGCCCTGGTGCCGGCCCGGGTGATCGGCGTGGGCCCGTCGCAGTCGTTCTCGAGCACCGTGACCATCGACGCCGGCTCCGAGTCGGGGATCCGACCCGACCTGACCGTGCTCAACAACGACGGGCTGGTGGGCCGGGTGCTGCGGGTGACCGCGACCACCGCGACGGTGCTGCTCATCGTCGACCCCGACTCCACGGTCGGCGGCCGCGTCGCCGAGAGCATGGAGCTCGGCTTCCTCAAGGGCCGCGGGGTCATCGGTGACGCCGGGCGGCTCGACCTCGAGCTGGTCGACGAGACCGTCGTCCCGCGCAAGCACGACACCGTCGTGACCTGGGGCAGCGAGGACGGCGACAGCCCCTACGTCGCCGGCGTCCCCGTCGGGCAGGTCGTCTCGGTCTACTCCAGCCTGCGCGAGAGCTCGCAGCGCGCGGTGATCGACCCCTACGTCGACTTCGCGTCCCTCGACGTCGTCGGCGTCGTCGTCCCCTCCGGCACCCGCAGCGACCGCGCGGTCGTCGAGGCCGACGGGAGCCTGCGATGAGTCCCACCACCGTGGCGCGCGCCCTCTTCCTCGCCCTCGCCGTCGGCGTCGCCCTGGTCCTGCAGACCTCCGTCTTCCCCCACCTCGCCTGGCGCGGCATCGGCCCCGACGTGGTGCTCGTGGTCGTCGTCGCCGCGGGCCTGGTCCGCGGTGCCCACGTCGGCATGGTGCTCGGCTTCACCGCCGGGCTGCTGCTCGACCTCGCTCCGCCGGCCGACCACGTCGCCGGGCGCTGGGCCCTGGCCCTGCTCCTGGTCGGGTACGTCGCCGGGCGGGTCCGCCAGGACGCTCCGGCCGGCGTCCTCGGGGCCCTCGCCGCGGTGGCGGCCTGCTCGTTCCTCGGTACCTCGGTCTTCGCCCTCACCGGCCTGGTGCTCCAGGACCAGGCGGCCTCGGTGCCCGACCTGCTCCAGGTGGTCCTCGTCGGGGTCGTGTGGGACCTCGCGCTGGCCCCGTTCGTGCTGCCGGCGGTCGCCTGGGCCCTCACCCGGCTCGAGCCCGACGCGCTGCGACCCGCGACGGCGGCCCGATGAGGTCGGCGCTGCCGACGAGCAGAGGCGGCCTGCGGCTGCTGGTGATCCAGGCCCTGGTCTTCTCGCTGTTCGCCACGCTCTTCGTGCGTCTCTACTACCTCCAGGTCGTCAGCGGCGACGAGTACCAGGGTCGCGCGGCGGCCCAGTCGGTGCGCGAGATCGTCGTCCAGCCGACCCGGGGTCTCATCGTCGACGACCAGGGCCGCCCGCTGGTCGCCAACCGGCTGACCTGGGTGGTCTCGCTGGACCGCACCGTGCTCGACACGCTGCCCCCGCGCGAGCGCAAGATCCTGGTCCGCCGCGTCGGCAAGGTGATCGACCAGAAGCCGCGCCGGATCGAGAAGAAGCTGCTCAGCTGCGGTGACGACGGGGCCGAGCCCGGCGTGTGCTGGAACGGCTCGCCCTACCAGCCGGTCCCCGTCGCCCAGGACCTCTCCCAGGACGGTGCCCAGCGGCTGCGCGAGCAGCCCGAGGACTTCCCGGGCGTCGTGGTCGAGCAGCAGAGCGTGCGCGCCTACCCGCAGCCGTTCGGCATCAACGCCGCCCACCTGCTCGGCTACCTCAGCCCGATCACCGAGGACGAGCTCGACACCGCCGAGGGCGCGGGGGACCAGTCGGTCAACGGCGCCTCGGTCGTCGGGCGCGCCGGGATCGAGCAGCAGTACGACAGCTGGCTGCGCGGCATGCCCGGCTACCAGCAGGTCCAGGTCGACTCCATGGGCCGCGTCATCGGCGACGAGGCCGACGTCGAGGCCCAGCCCGGCGACACCCTGGTCACCTCCATCGACGCCAAGGTGCAGAGCGTCGTGGAGCAGCAGCTGCACGAGCGGATCATGACCGCGCGGGCCACCTTCGACAAGGTGACCGGACGCAACTTCGTCGCCGACTCCGGTGCGGCCGTCGTGATGGAGGCCGACACCGGCCGGATCGTGGCGATGGCCAGCCAGCCGACCTACGACCCGTCGGTCTGGGTCGACGGCATCACCAAGAAGCAGCTGGCCGCGCTCTACTCCGAGAAGGCCGGTACGCCGCTGCTCAGCCGGGCCACGCAGGGCCAGTTCGCCCCCGGCTCGACCTGGAAGCCGTTCATGACGGCCGGTGCGCTGACCCACGGCTACAGCACCGACACGATCCTGCCGTGCTCCTCGGCCTTCCGGGTCGGCAACCGCGACTTCCACAACCACGAGTCCGACGCCTACGGCGACATCAGCTTCGCCAAGGCGCTCGAGGTCTCGTGCAACACCTTCTTCTACCGCGTCGGCTACGACTACTGGCAGCAGTACGGCTCCGACGCCTCCGACGTCGACGCCAAGGACCCGCTGGTCGAGGAGGCCCAGAAGTTCGGCTTCGGCAGCGAGACCGGCATCGACCTCCCCGGCGAGGCGTCCGGCAGGATCGCCGACCGGCACTGGAAGCGCGACTACTACCGGTCGATGAAGTCGTACTACTGCGGCATCGCCGACAAGCCGCAGGACGCCGACACCAGCGACTTCGTCTACACGTTCGCCCGCGAGTTCTGCCTCGAGGGCTACCAGTACAAGGTCACCGACGCGGTCAACTTCGCCATCGGGCAGGGCGACACCATCGTCACGCCGCTCCAGCTCGCCCGCGGCTACGCCGCCATCGCCAACGGGGGCACGCTCTTCGAGCCCAGGGTCGCCCGCGCGGTGGTGGCCGCCGACGGCACCGTCATCCGCCGCATCCCCCCGGCGGTCGCCGGTCACGTCGACCTGCCCCCGGGCGTGCACGGCTACATCGACGAGGCGCTCAAGGGCGTGACCCGCCAGGGCACCATGTACTGGAAGATGATCGGCTTCCCGCAGGACGAGGTGCCGATCCGCTCCAAGACCGGCTCCGCCGAGGTCTACGGCAAGCAGTCGACCTCGTGGGTGGCGTCGTACTCCGACGACTACGTCGTGGTGATGATGATCAGCCAGGCCGGCACCGGCTCGGGTGCGTCGGGCGACGGCGTCCGCAAGATCTGGGAGGCGCTCTACGGCGTCGAGGGCGAGCAGGTCGTGCCCGACAAGGCCGTCATCCCCGGCACCGTCCTGCCCGAGCGGCTCCCGTCGTTCCGGGCCGACGGCTCGATCCTGCCCCCGGCGGTCGACCCCCGCCGTACCCCCAGTGACGACGAGGAGAAGCCGTGACGACCTCGACCTCCCGGGTCCCCGGACTCGACCGACTCCTGCTGATCGCCGTGGTGGCCCTCAGCGTGATCGGCTGCCTGCTGGTGTGGTCGGCGACCAGCACCCGCGACGACCTCACCGGGGGCGACCCGCGCGCCTACCTCGACAAGCAGGTCGTCAACGTCGCCCTCGGGCTGGGCCTGCTGTTCGTCGTGCTCCTCACCGACCACCGGTGGGTGCGGATCGTCGCGCCCCTGGTCTACCTGGCCTCGGTCGGCGGGCTCGTCCTGGTGCTCACCATGGGCACCGTCGTCAACGGGTCGCGCTCCT
>CALRVO020000472.1:0-3743 GCA_943371595.1 Sphingomonas paucimobilis | reverse complement strand
GGTCGCCAGCGGCGCCGCCCTCGCCGGTGAGCGGGCCACGGCCGCACGCAGCCTGGCCGAGGCCAAGGTCGCCCAGGTCAAGGGCGAGGAGCCCAAGAAGCGCAGCAAGCTCAAGACGCTGGTGCTCCTGGCGGCGGTCGCCGGCGGCGTCGCCGTGGTGGCCAAGAAGCTCCAGGGCGGCGGCCAGAGCGACAACTGGCAGTCCTCCTACACCCCGTCCCCGGCCCCGACGTCGGTGGCGACCGTGACCCCGGTCGACGACGCCGGTGGCGCCGGTCCCGACGAGGCGATCGCCGACGCTGCCGAGGCCCCGCACCCCGTGTCGACCCCCGACGAGCCCGCCGAGGTCGTCGAGATCGACCCCGACGCCTCCAAGTAGGTCCGGTCCGGCTCGACGAGCCGGATCAGCCCGTCTGTTCAGCCAGCCGACCCGGCGAGGTCCGAGAACTCAGCTCGGACCCGCCGGGTCGCTCGCGCTTCGGCCCAGAACGACAGCACGGGGACGGTGCCGCACACCAGCGTCACCGCGGTGAAGGGCAGGTCCCAGTCGGCCCGTCGCGAGAGCCAGAACGCGGTGATCAGGAAGATCATGTAGAGCCACCCGTGCGCGACGCCGAGGTAGGTGGTGATGAACTCCCCGGCCTGCTGCAGGCTGGTGCCGTCGTCGATCAGGTACTTCAACGGCACACCGACGAGGATCAGCACGATCAGCAGCACGCCGACGACCGTGGCCATCACGCGGTAGGCCTTGAGCGGGGTGGCGACGTCAGGGCTCATGTCCCCGACGCTACCGGGTGACGCGTCGCCTGCTCCGCCAGGGCGTCGCGCACGAAACGCCACCAGATGAAGCCGGCGAACCCGGCGAAGACCCACCACTCCAGGGCGTAGAGCAGGTTGCGCAGCGCCGTGAAGCGGCCGGCGTCGGGCAGCTGCTCGAGGTCGGCGCCGGGCAGGTCGCCGACGCCGGTCTCGGCCACGGCGTAGGCGCTGTAGACGTCGCCGTCGAGGCGTTGCACGAGGTCGGCGACCCGCAGCTGCGGGAAGACGTCGTCGGTGGGGTCGTCGTCGACCGCCCCGGTGCCCTCCGGCGGCTGGAGCCACCCCACCAGGTCGGCGGTGCCCGTCGGGGCCGCGGGAACACCGTCGGCCGTGGCCACCCAGCCCCGCACCACCGGCACGGCTGCGTCGTCGACCTCGACCGGGGTCACCACCCAGAAGCCCTCGACCCCGTCACGGAAGCGTCCCGAGACCAGCACCGTGGCGTCGGGGACCCACGCGCCGCGCAGCGTCACCGGCTGGCCGACCTGGTCTCCCGGGAACGGGTCGCCGGGGCCCATCACGTCGGCCAGCGGCACCGGGTCGCGCTGGGTGAGGTCGACGGCCTCGGCCGCGCGCCGCTCCTGCCACGCGTCGTACTGCCACACGCCGAGCCCGGCGGCGATCGCCACCGCGACCAGGGCGAGCAGGTGCGCGCCCAGCATCCTCGGGGTCAGCAGCAGGCGCACCCCTCCAGGGTACGGAGAGCCCGGGAGGCCGCGCCCGGTGCACCCGTCCACTGCCGCCGACACGTGGGTTCTGCCACGATGCGTGCGTGATCCACCACCTCAACTGCGCCTCCTTCGCCCCCCGCCTGGTCGGCCCGATGGTCGCGCACGTGCTGCTGGTCGAGCGCGACCACGGGCTGCTCCTGGTCGACAGCGGGTTCGGCACCGCCGACATCGCCGACTCGGTGCGCCTGGGCCGGGCGTTCCGGGCGGTCATGAGGCCGGTCCTGCGCGCGCAGGAGACCGCCCTGGCCCAGGTGGAGGCGCTCGGGTTCCGGGCCGACGACGTCACCGACATCGTCCTGACCCACCTCGACCTCGACCACGCCGGTGGGGTCGGCGACTTCCCCGCCGCGACCGTCCACGTCTACGACGCCGAGCTCGAGGCCGCCCGCCACCCGCGCGGCATGGAGCACGGCCGCTACCTGCCGGTCCAGTGGAAGGACGCCCGCTTCGCCACCCACCACGCGGAGGGTGACGAGTGGTTCGGCTTCGAGTCGGTCACCGTGCTCGGCGACGACGTGCTGCTCGTGCCGCTGCACGGGCACAGCCGCGG
The DNA here is from genome assembly GCA_943371595.1 of Sphingomonas paucimobilis. Lineage (GTDB taxonomy): Bacteria > Actinomycetota > Actinomycetes > Propionibacteriales > Nocardioidaceae > Nocardioides. Next base: position 1,643 of record CALRVO020000472.1, on the reverse strand, counting down.
CCACGCGCTGGTCGCGGTCAAGGACGGCGACGGCTGGCAGGTCCACGCCGGCGACTCCTACTTCCACCGCGGCGACATGGCCCAGCCCCCGGCGACGCCGCGCGTGCTCAAGGTGGTCCAGAAGCTCCTCGCCCAGGACGACGAGGTCCGGGTCGCCAACCAGGCGCGCCTGCGCGAGCTCGTCCAGGCCGGGCACCCCGGTGTCCGGGTCTTCAGCGCCCACGACCCGGTCGAGCTGGCCGCCTTCACCGACGAGGGCTAGCCCGGGGTCGGCCCGGCTCAGCTCCCGCAGACCGCGAACGGCAGCTGCCGCGAGCGGGTCAGCTGCGCGGCGACCGGACCGTCGCCCAGCTGGAAGCCGATCCGCCCTCCTCGGGGGTCGGCCACCGGGTCGGTGAACCCGTTGCCCAGCTCGGGCTCGGTCGTTGGCAGCACCTCGGCGAGCCGGGCGCGGTCGAAGGCGTCGGCGCGCGCGGCGCCGAGGTGGACGGTGACCAGGGTGCCGCCGAACCCGACCGAGAACGGACCCAACGGGTCGAGAGCCTCCAGGGCGGCCGCCGGGGCCGGCGCGAGGTCGCCGGTGACGTCGGAGCCGAAGGCCTCCTCGACGGACACGCAGTCGCGCGCGACGTACGTCGCCACGGCCGTCTGGCCGACGAGACCGACCAGGTCGGGCTCGGCCGCCCAGCTCTGCGCCGGCTCGCGGGTGGCGCCGCGCGCCGCGATCTGCACCGACGTCACGACCGTCGCGCCGGCCAGGGGCCCGTCGCCCGCCGCGGCGGCGCGCTGGACCCGGCCCATGTCGAGGTCGTCGCGGAACTTCACGACGTAGCCCTCCCCCGCGGGGCCCGAGAAGTGCGCCTCCCACGAGACGTCGTCCTGGGTGAAGCCGAAGCGCTGCTGGTAGCCCTGGTCGCGCAGCATGCCGGGGCTCAGCAGCGGTGAGGTCCGATCGGCCTGGCGCCAGAACCGGTCGCGCACCTCGCGGTCGGACTCGCTGGTCAGCTCGCCGAAGCCGAGGGCGAAGCGCGCCTGCTCGTAGTCGGTGACCTCGAGCACGGTCGCCTCGGCGGGCACGACGGCGAGCACCGCTGCGGCCGGCTCGAGCGAGGGGTCGTAGGCGGGATCGGTCGTCGCGGCCTCGGAGGGACGCACGACCTCGGGCACCGGCTCGTCGCTGCAGCCCGTGAGCAGTGCGGCGACGGCCACCAGGGCCGGGATCGTGCAGAACCTCATGGACACCATTGCACCACCTCGCCGGTGTCCCGGGTTCCCGGGCACGGGGGTCCTCGGACCCTGTCGGTCGCCCGGGCGTGCCGGGACCCTGGTGGCGGGGAGGTCCTGTGATGACGACCGTGACCGAGGCCGGCTCGTGAGGCGGCGACGTGCGGTCGTCCACCGCGTCGTCCTCGGGACGTCGACGGCCTTGCGCACGGTGGTGCCGACGGTGTTGCTGACGGCGATGCTGGGGGCCTGCTCCGACGACGGCGGCGGTTCGGACCAGCCCCCCGAGGAGGTCCTGGCGGCGGCGAAGGTGACCCTCGACGAGACCAGTGGCGTGACCCTCTCCCTCACCGCCCCCGAGCTCCCCGACGGCGTCGACGGCGTCCTCGAGGCCACGGGCGTCGCCACCCACGCCCCCG
>CALRVO020000471.1:0-3759 GCA_943371595.1 Sphingomonas paucimobilis | reverse complement strand
CGCCCTGCTCTGCACGCCCGCGGCCGCGGCCGCCCGGGTCACCACCTCGCCGGTGCTGCTGCCGCTGCTGTCGTCGGCCTTCGCGTTGACCGCGATGCTCGGTGGCACGTTCCTGGCGCTCGGCACCTCGATCCCGATCAGCCCCTACGTCACCACGATCTCGTTCGTGCTCTACCTCGTCGCGCGGGTGGTCGGCCGCCCCGACCGACGCCCCGATCAGCACCCCGACCGGCACCCCGACCAGCACGGGGAGCCGGGCGCGCACCAGGAGGGTGAGCCCGCCGACCGACTCTCGGCGGATGCTGTGGCCTGAGTCACATCCCCGACAGGAGGCACCCATGTCCGTGAGCAGCCAGGCCCCCGACGGCACCAGCGGCGAGGTGGTCGACTGGGCCGACCTCGGCCAGAAGATGTGGTCGTTCCTGACCGGCCGTGAGGCCGCGATCCACTACCGCTTCTCCGACATGCGCGTCGAGGTGCCACGCGACACCGGCGCCAACGCGCCGCGCGCCACGTGGAAGATCGACGGCACGCTGACCGTCACCACCAACGACAACGCGGCCGGCCCTGCCGGCCCTGCTGCCACTCAGATCCCCTGAGCCTGCGGTGACGACGTACGTCGACGCCGACCTGCGCCTCGAGCTCGACCGCCCTGGGCTCGCCCCGGTGCGCGGTCACCTCACCGGCGTGCGCAACCGGTTGGTGCTCGAGGTCGACGACCCGGGCGCCTTCGCCGGCCCCCAGGACGCACCCGGCGTCCGCGCGGTCGCGGCCGCCCTGGCCACCCGCGGGATGACGGTCGAGGTGCGCCACGACGGACAGCTGCTGATCACGCTGGGCCGGGTGCGCACGTCGTGGTGGCAGCGGCGGGTGACCGGTTCGCGCCACATCCGTCTCGGCGGTCTGCGCGGGGCGTGGACCGCAGCCCGGTCACGCTCGCGCGGCACCGACCCGGTGCTGCCGACCGCCGAGCTGCTCCCGCCGCTGACCCTGTGGCCCATCGCCCCGACCTTCGCCCGTCGCGACCGACGACCCAAGACCACCACCCACGGTGGCGGGGGCGCGCCCCGGCTGGTGCTCGAGAAGGAGCACCTGTGGGGCGGCGAGCGGATGCCGATCTACTGGCTCGACACCGAGACGACCATCGGCTCCGGGTCGGCCTGTGACGTCCGGCTGCCCGGCCTCGCCGACCTGCACGCCGTCGTACGCCACGACGAGGACGACGACGAGTACGTCGTCGAGCTGCGCGACGGCGCCGCCCGGGTGCACGGCGCGGCGGTCGGGGGCCGGGTCGTGCTCCGCACCGGCGCCCGCCTCGAGGTCGGCGACCACGTGCTGGCGTTCTTCCGCGAGGAGTTCGCCGACCACGGCCGACCGCACGGCGGCCGCCAGGGCGGCGAGATCGGCGTCCAGCTGCCGCAGGAGCCCCGCCCCGGGCGGACCCGCGACTTCTGATCCTCCTCCCGCCACGCCGCCGGTAGCCTCGGCCGACGTGGCAGCGACTCCCCGGCGTGACTGGGACCGGCGGGTGATCGGCTGGTCCCTGAGCGCCCTGGTGGTGCTGGTCGTGCTGGTGGGCGACCCGCGCGGCGGGGTCGCCGACGACGGCGCGGGCAGGCCCCCGGCCGCGTCGCCGCTGCAGCTGTGCGGGTCGCTCGACACGATGGCGGCGGTGCGCGACGACCTGGTCGCGGAGCGGGCGCCGACCACGATCGAGGACCTCCGCGACGCCGCCACCCGCACCCGCGAGGTGGGCGCTCGGCTGACGACCCTGGACCCCCAGGCCCGCGAGGGCCTCGACTACTTCACCGGGCTGTTCCTGGCCCTGCCCGACCACCCCTCGACCGAGCAGCTGCTGACCTCGGGGGCGCCGGCCTCGATCACCGACCAGGCCCACGCGGACGCGTTGGTCACCTGGCTGCAGGGCAACTGCCCCCAACCTGCTCGCCGCTAGGGTCGCGCCGTGGCCGACCTCCGAGGACCGCGAGCCGTCACCTGGCTCGTGCCCCTGCTGCTCGTGATCGCCGTCGTCGTGGCGGTGCTGGTGGTCGGCGGGGCCGACGACGACCAGGACCCCGGGCCCGACGACGCCCGCTCCACCCCGAGCCCGACCTCGGCGCCGACCGCGGTCGACCCCGACACGTGGTGCGACGCCTTCCGGCGGTTCGCCGGCGCGCAGTCGCAGTACGTCGGCACCCCCGACGACCCCGCCGCGCAGGACGAGCTCGAAGCCTCGGCCGACGACCTCCTGGGCCTCGGTCAGCCGCTGGGGCTCAGCGACGGTGGCCTGACCAGCTTGCAGGTCCTGGTCGACGGGGCCCTGAGCGAGGCCGGCGACCCGACGGTCGCTCCCGGCGCCGCCCCGGAGGACCCCCAGGCCCTCGCCGACTACCTCACCGCCACCTGCCCGGCCTGATGTCGCGCGTCGCCCTCGCCCTCCTGGGGCTGCTGGCGGGGCTGCTGGTCCTGGGCCTCCACCTGTGGTGGCTCCACCGGCGGCTCGCCGTGGCCCCCGACCTCGGCGCCCGCGGACGGCGCGTGGTCGCCGTGCTGCTCGCGCTCGGCCTCGTGGTGTTCGTGGCCGGCGCGACCCTGCTGCGCCGCGGCGACCCTGCCCCGGTGCGCCCGGTGGTGTGGCTGGGGATGACCTCGCTCGCCGTCGCGCTCTACCTCACCCTCGGTCTCGCGCTCCTGGCCCTCGTCGCCCTTGGCCTGCGGCTGGCCGGCCGGCCCGACGCCCGGCTCCGGGTCCTGCGGGTCGGCACCCCGCTGGTGGTCGTCGCGACGCTGCTCGTGACGGCGTACGGCGTGGTCGCCGCGACCCGACCGGGGGTGCGGACGACCGAGGTGTCGATCGCGACCCTCCCCGCGGCGTACGACGGGCTGCGGGTCGTGCTGCTGACCGACCTGCACGTGGGGCCGGTCCACGACGCGTCGTGGACCCGTCGCGTGGTCGACCTCGTCATGGCCCAGGAACCCGACCTGGTGCTCATCGGCGGCGACCTCGTCGACGGGCAGCCCGAGGACGTGGCCGACTACCTCGCCCCGCTGGCCGACCTCGACGCCCCGCTGGGGGTCCGAGCGGTGATCGGCAACCACGAGCTCATCACCGGCGCCGCCGACGCCCGGCGCTGGATCGAGGTCTACGAGGGCCTCGGCGTCGACGTCCTGGCCAACGAGTCGGTCTCCCCGTCGCCCGGGCTCACCGTGGCCGGCGTGCACGACGCCACCGGCACCGACGACCTCGCCCCCGACCCCGAGCGGGCGCTCACGGCCGTCGATCCAGACGACCTGGTGCTGTTCGTGGCCCACGAGCCGCACCAGGTCGCCGACCTGCCGTCGGCGTCCGGGGTCGACCTCGCGCTCAGCGGTCACACCCACGGCGGCCAGCTCTGGCCGGTGCACCTGCTCGCCCGGCTCGCCGACCCGCTGCTCACCGGCCTCGGCGAGGTCGACGGCGTGCCGACGCTCGTCAGCCGCGGGGTCGGCACGTCGGGGCCGCCGGTGCGGGTGCTCGCGCCGCCCCAGGTCGACGTGGTGGTGCTGCGGCGGGGCTAGGCCTTGAGCCCCGGATCCGTACGTCCCGCGCGTGCCGGGCCGACGGCCGAGCGACGCTGCAGGTCCCGTGATCCGTGCGATCGCGCGGTTCGCGGGAGGTTCGGCCCCTCCCGGCCCCGCGTTTCGTGCGATCGCACGGATCAGGGGAGGGATCGGGTTGCAGAGCCCCCTGAACCGAGCGATCGCACGGTGTGCGGAGTG
>CALRVO020000470.1:0-3767 GCA_943371595.1 Sphingomonas paucimobilis | reverse complement strand
GGTGCTCGAGGCCCAGCGCCAGCAGGTCACCGCGCTCGTGTGGGCCCGGCTCGACGGGGTCGGGGTCTCGGTGCCCGAGGCGTGCCGGCTCTCCGACGCCCTGGCCGCCCAGCTGCGCTCGCGGCTCTCGCTGACCCCCGGTGCCGACGCCGCGGCCGGCCGCATCAAGGACCTGCGTGCCCAGCTCGAGCGCATCCGCGACCAGGTCGGTCTCGAGCCCGCCCACGGCCGCGAGGCCACCGTCGACCGGCTCGCCGCGCTGATGGCCCGGGTCAACGAGGCCGCCGAGCGCGCGGGCCGCGGCGCCGACGTCGGCGGGGTGCTGCCGGTGATCGAGCAGGACGCCGCGATCTTCGAGCGCGACCTCATCGTCGGCAACCAGAAGCGGCGCGAGGCACGCGGCCTGCTCGACGACGTACGCCGTGAGCGCGCCGCCCTCGAGGCCCGCGAGGCCGAGCTCACCGCCCTCGTGGCGGCCTGTGTCGCCACCGTGCAGCCCGCCCCGCGCTACGCCGTGCCCGACGTCGAGGCGCTCGGCCCCCTGCCCAACACCCTCGAGGCCCTCACCGCCCACCGCGAGCGGCTCGGCCGCGTCGCCCAGGCCTTCGACGTCGTGCGCACCGCCTACGCCGCCGCGCTGGCCGAGCACGCCGACCTGGTCGCGCTCCTCGACGGCTACGTCGCCAAGGCCCGCGCCACCGGGGTGGCCGACCAGCCCGACGTCGCGGCCGCCGAGCGTCAGGCCCGCGACGTGCTCGACCGCAGGCCGGCCCCGATGGCCCTCGCCCGTCAGCTCGTCACGACCTACCAGACCTGGGTCGACGCCCAGGCCGCCACCGACAGGCCCGGAGGCCCCGCATGACCTGCACCCAGCCGGGCTGCACCGGCACCATCGCCGACGGCTACTGCGACGTCTGCGGCATGGCGGCCGCCCCGACGTCCGCCCCGACCCCGACGCTTACGCCGGTGGCTGAGGTGCGAGGAACGAGCCTCGGAGCCCCGGCTGCAGACGGCAGCGCCTGCACCCAGCCCGGCTGCACCGGCCACCTCGCCGACGGCTACTGCGACACCTGCGGCATGGCCGGCGCCGCCTCGGCCGAGCCCGCACCCCTGGCCGGTGACGCGGCGTCGGCCGCCGTCTCCGGCGTCTCGACGGCGACCTCGTCGGCCCGCGTGGGCTCCGCCCGGTTCGGCTCGGCGCGCGTCGGCGGCGACTCCCGCTCGACCGTCCGGCAGCGCAGCGGCTCCCAGCGGCTGCGCGCCGCCCGCATCGGCGCCGGCCTGACCAGCGTCCCGCCGGCCCCGCCGATCGACCCGAGCAAGGCGCTGCGCCCCGACCCGCAGGTGCCCGAGGACAAGCGCACCTGCTCCAGGTGCGGCACCGCGATCGGCCGCAGCCGCGACGGCCGCCCCGGACGCACCGAGGGCTTCTGCCCCCAGTGCGGCCAGGAGTTCTCCTTCACCCCCAAGCTGCAGCCCGGCGACCTCGTCGGCGGTCAGTACGAGGTCGCCGGCGCGCTGGCCCATGGCGGCCTCGGCTGGATCTACCTCGCCCGCGACCGCAACGTCTCCAACCGCTGGGTCGTGCTCAAGGGCCTGCTCAACTCCGGCGACCCCGACGCGCTCGCCGCGGCCATCGCCGAGCAGCAGTTCCTCGCCCAGGTCGAGCACCCGCTGATCGTCGAGATCTACAACTTCGTGACCCACGAGGGCGCGGGCTACATCGTCATGGAGTACGTCGGCGGCACCTCGCTCAAGCAGATGCTCAAGGAGCGGATGCGCGCCAACGGCGGCGCCTACGACCCGCTGCCGGTCGACCAGGCGCTGGCGTTCGTGCTCGAGATCCTCCCGGCCTTCCAGTACCTCCACGACCTCGGCCTGGTCTACTGCGACTTCAAGCCCGACAACATGATCCAGGTCGGCGACGCCCTCAAGCTCATCGACCTCGGCGGCGTACGACGCATCGACGATCAGGACTCCGCGATCTACGGCACCGTCGGCTACCAGGCCCCCGAGGTCGCGGCGGTCGGGCCGAGCGTGGCCTCCGACCTCTACACGATCGGGCGCACCCTGGTCGTGCTCTGCATGGAGTTCCGCGGCTACCAGGGCACCTACCTGCACAGCCTCCCGCCGCCGGAGTCGACGCCGCTGTTCCACGACAACGACTCGCTCTACTGGCTGATCGCCAAGTGCTGCGCGCCCGACCCGGCCGACCGCTTCGCCTCGGCCGACGAGCTGCGCACCCAGCTGCTGGGCGTGCTGCGCGAGACCGTGGCGCGCCGTACGACGGGCACGACGCTGACGTCGGCCGCCTCGGTGCTGTTCGAGACGCCGACCACCTCGCGGGGCGTGCTCGAGTGGTCGCAGCTGCCCGGCCTGCGCGCCGACACCACCGACCCCCAGCACGGCTGGCTGGCGGGGGTCGGCGCCACCGACCCGGCCGAGCGGCTCGCCGTCCTGACCCAGGAGGCGCCCGAGCAGTCCGCCGAGGTGCGGCTGGCCCGGGCCCGCGCCGCGCTCGAGCTCGGCGACCCCGAGCAGGCGCGCGGGGTGGCCGCCGAGATGCTCCAGGCCGACCCGTGGGAGTGGCGGGCGCTGTGGGTCGACGGCCTGGCCGCGATGCTCCAGCGCGACTGGGACACCGCCAAGGCGTCGTTCAACGCCGTCTACCAGCAGGTCCCCGGCGAGCTCGCCCCCAAGCTGGCGCTCGCCGTCGCGTGCGAGAAGGGCGCCCTGCCGGCCGTCGCCGAGGGCCTCTACCTGACGTGCGCGGCCACCGACGCGGCGTACGTCGCCCCCGCGGCCTTCGGCGTGGCCCGGGTGCGCGCCGAGCGCGGCGACGCCGTCGGTGCCGTCGCGGCGCTCGACCTGGTGCCCAAGTCGAGCCGCGGCTACCCCGAGAGCCGCCAGCTGCGCGCCGAGGTGCTGCTCGGCTCGGCGCGGGGGAGTGGCGGCGACCTGCAGGTGCTCGACCAGGCGATGCGCTCGATCGAGTCGGCCTCGATGGACCCCGCCACCCAGGGCCGCTACACCGTGCGCATCCTCGAGCAGGCGCTCGCGGTCGTCACCGCCCCCGGGGCCCAGCCCGCCGCCGGCGCCCGCATCGGCTCGACGGTCGAGGCGTCCGAGGCCGGCCTGCGCGCCGGCATCGAGCGGTCCTACCGCCTGCTCGCCCGCGACGCCGCCGACCTGACCGAGCGCATCGAGCTGGTCAACCGCGCCAACGCCGTCCGCGCCTGGACGCTGACGTGAACGGGGTCTCGAGGCTCGCTGCGCCCGCGCCTCGACCACCGTCGATCAACGCTGGTCGAGGTGCGAGGAGCGCTAGCGACGAGCCTCGAGACCACCGACACGAAACGAGAAGCCACCCGTGAACTGCCCCCACTGCGCCGAGCCGCTCGCCGACGGCGCCGCCTTCTGCGAGGCCTGCGGCAAGCCGGTCGGTGCCGCCCCGGCGGCCGCGGCCCCGGCCCCCGTCGACGTGTCCCAGGAGGCGTCGCCGTTCGAGATGACGGCCGCGACCCGCGGGCCCGGCGCTCGGGCGGCCGCCGCCGAGGGCGGACCCCGGCCGTGCTTCCAGTGCGGCGCGACGGTGGGGCCCGACGGCTACTGCGAGTCGTGCGGCACCAAGCAGCCGACCGAGCGCGACCACTTCCGCGAGCAGCCGGTGCCGTGGGTGGCCGGCGTCTGCGACCGCGGCATCCGCCACACGCGCAACGAGGACGCGATGGCCCTGCACGCGACCGAGCAGGGCGGCGGTCGCGCCG
>CALRVO020000469.1:0-3778 GCA_943371595.1 Sphingomonas paucimobilis | reverse complement strand
CCGGCCGAGCTCGCTGCCGAGGAGGCCGCGGCCAAGGCCGCCGCCGCCGACGCCGGCTACTCCGAGTGACGAGCTGACCACCAGCGACCAGACCGAGGCCGCGACCCCCACGGGGTCGCGGCCCGGTGCTGTCTCGGGACGCCCTCGGGTCGTGCTCGGCGTCGCCGGCGGCATCGCGGCCTACAAGGCCTGCGAGCTGCTGCGCCGGCTGACCGAGTCGGGCCACGACGTCACCGTCGTCCCCACCGCCTCGGCGCTCGAGTTCGTCGGCGCGCCGACCTGGGCGGCGCTGTCGGGCAAGCCTGTCCACACCGACGTGTGGAGCGACGTCCACCAGGTGCCCCACGTGCGCATCGGGCAGACCGCCGACCTCGTGGTGGTCGCCCCCGCGACCGCCGACCTGCTGGCCAAGGCGGCCCACGGGCTGGCCGACGACCTGCTCACCAACACGCTGCTGACCGCCCGCTGCCCGGTCGTGCTCGCCCCGGCGATGCACACCGAGATGTGGGAGCACGCCGCGACCCGGGCCAACGTGGCGACCCTGCGCTCGCGCGGCGTCCTGGTGGTCGAGCCCGCCGAGGGCCGGCTCACCGGGGCCGACACCGGCAAGGGCCGGCTGCCCGACCCGGCCGAGCTCTTCGCGGTGTGCGCCGACGTCCTGGCCCGCGGCAGCGCCGCGGCGCTCGACCTGGCCGGGCGCCACGTCGTGGTCTCCGCCGGCGGCACCCGCGAGCCCCTCGACCCGGTCCGCTTCCTCGGCAACCGCTCCTCGGGGCGCCAGGGCTACGCGCTGGCCCGCGCGGCCGCCGCCCGCGGCGCCGAGGTCACCCTCGTCGCGGCCAACGTCGAGATGCCCGACCCCGCCGGGGTCAAGGTCGTCCCCGTCGAGACCACCGCCCAGCTGCGCGAGGCCGTCGTCGGCCTGGCCGTCTCGGCCGACGCGGTCGTGATGGCCGCAGCCCCGGCGGACTTCCGCCCGACCGGCGTCAGCGGCGCCAAGATCAAGAAGGCCGCCGACGGCTCGGCGCCCTCGATCGCCCTGGTCCAGAACCCCGACATCCTCCACGAGATCTCCACGCACCGGGCGCGCGCCGACTTGGTGGTCGTCGGGTTCGCCGCCGAGACCGGCGACGACACCGGCTCGGTCCTCGACCTGGCCCGCGCCAAGCTGGCGCGCAAGGGGTGCGACCTCCTCGTCGTCAACGACGTCAGCGGGGGAGCCGTCTTCGGCAGCCCCGACAACGAAGCCGTGATCCTGGGCGCCGACGGCGCCGCCCGCGAGGTGCCGCGAGGGTCCAAGACGGCGCTCGCCCACGTCATCTGGGACGAGGTCTCACGCCGGCTCGCCCCAGGATTCGTACCGTGAGACCCCGGTCTTGCATGCTGGTCGCTATCTAGTCTTTCCCTGCAGATTCATCCCAACGAGAGTGAGAACCACCGTGGCTGGACGTCTGTTCACCTCCGAGTCCGTGACCGAGGGTCACCCCGACAAGATCGCTGACCGGATCAGTGACACCGTCCTCGACTACCTCATGGCCAACGACCCCGACACCACCAACCTGCGGGTCGCGGTCGAGACCCTGCTGACCACCGGCCTCGTGGTCGTGGCCGGCGAGGTCCGCACCAACGTCTACGCGCCGGTCGCCGACCTGGTCCGCAAGGCGATCCTCGACATCGGCTACGACTCCTCCGAGAAGGGCTTCGACGGCCTCACCTGCGGCGTCCAGGTCGCCATCGGCGGTCAGTCCGAGGACATCGCCCAGGGCGTCGACTCCGGCATCGAGCAGCGCGTCGGCTCCTCCGAGGACGAGCTCGACGCCCGCGGCGCCGGCGACCAGGGCCTGATGTTCGGCTACGCCTGCGACGACACCGACGTGCTGATGCCGCTGCCGATCGTCATCGCCCAGCGCCTCGCCGAGAAGCTCACCGAGGTCCGCAAGAACGGCACGATGGACAACCTGCGTCCCGACGGCAAGACGCAGGTCACCATCGAGTACGACGAGGACGACCGTCCCGTCCGCATCGACACCGTGGTGCTCTCCACCCAGCACTCCGAGGACACCGACCTCAGCAAGCTCGAGGCCGAGATCCAGCAGAACGTCATCGACCCGGTCCTCGCGACCTTCTCGCTGCCCTCCGACGGCTACCGCCTGCTGGTCAACCCGACCGGCCGCTTCGTGACCGGCGGCCCGATGGGCGACGCCGGCCTCACCGGCCGCAAGATCATCGTCGACACCTACGGCGGCATGGCCCGCCACGGTGGCGGCGCCTTCTCGGGCAAGGACCCGTCGAAGGTCGACCGGTCGGCCGCCTACGCCATGCGCTGGGTCGCCAAGAACGTCGTCGCCGCGGGCCTGGCCCGCCGCTGCGAGGTCCAGGTCGCCTACGCCATCGGCAAGGCCCAGCCCGTCGGCGTCTTCGTGCAGACCTTCGGCACCGGCGTCGTCAGCGACGAGAAGATCCAGGAGGCCGTCCTCTCGGTCTTCGACCTGCGTCCCGCCGCGATCCTGCGCGACCTCGACCTGCTCCGCCCGATCTACGCCAAGACCTCGGCCTACGGCCACTTCGGTCGCGAGCTGCCCGAGTTCACCTGGGAGAAGACCGACCGCGCCGACGCCCTCAAGGCCGCCGCCGGCGTCTGACCGCTCCGCCGTACGACGTCCCGGACCGGGTCGGTGCCCTCGGGCGCCGGCCCGGTCCGTGCGTTCCACGGTGGTCGAGGAGGTCGGCCCCACGGTGGTCGAGGAGCCCGCCCCACGGTGGTCGAGGAGGCCTCCCACCACGGTGGTCGAGGAGGCTGCGCGCCACGGTGGTCGAGGAGGCCGCCCGCGGCCGTCACGAGACCACTCCAGCCGCACCGGCGCACCCCACCCTCTCCGGTCTCACGGGGTCCGGGTCGGGCGGCCGCGCGCGTGCCCCAGAGGTCACAGCGGTGTGCACCGGGACGCTGAACCCGTGACTGGGACGCTGAAATCTCGTCGGCCAGGTCAGGGCTTCAGCGTCCCGGTGCGACCCATGGGTCGGGTGTGAGTCTCGGGTCGTCCGCGCCGACGAGGGCGCGGCTTGCCGCTGCCCTCGTGCTAGGCGCGCCGACGGGCTGAGGCCTCAGGCGACCGTAGACCTGAGGCGGCCCGAGACCTGAGGCGGCTCGCGACCTCCGGCGACCCGAGACCCCCACCCGCACCGTCGGTGCCCGCTGGTAGACAACGCACCATGAGCCCACGCCCGTCCGACGAGCAGCCCGAGCTGCTGCCCGGGCTGGTGCGCGCGACGCTCAAGGAGTCGCAGGCCAAGGCCCGCGAGACCCGGGCGCGCAAGGCGGCAGAGGCGGCGGTGAGCGAGGTCGACCCGGTCGCGCGGGTGCTGGTCGACGTGCCGCTCGCCCACCTCGACCGCCCCTTCGACTACGCGGTGCCGGCGTCGATGGCCGACGCCGCGGTGCCGGGGGCGCGGGTCAAGGTGCGGTTCGCGGGCCAGGACGTCGACGGCTATGTCCTGGAGCGCAGTGCACAGACCGACCACACCGGGCGGTTGGCACCGTTGCGCCGGGTGGTCAGCCCCGAGCCGGTGCTGACGCCGGCGGTGGCCGGCCTGGCCGGTGACGTGGCCGCGCGCTACGCCGGGGTCCGTTCCGACGTGCTGAGGCTCGCCGTCCCGCCCCGGCACGCGACCACCGAGAAGCAGCCCTCGCCCCCGCCTGCCGACCTCGCGCCCGCGCCACCGCCGGCGGGCTGGTCGGGCTACGCCCACGGAGAGGCGTTCCTCACCCACCTCGCCG
>CALRVO020000468.1:0-3793 GCA_943371595.1 Sphingomonas paucimobilis | reverse complement strand
CTCAACTCGCCATACGAAAGTCTTTCGTATCGAGCGGAGAGTATGTAGCCTCGACTGGAACACGTTCTAGATCGCCGTCGTCGTCCGACGAGCGGCCAGTGAGGGAGTCCCAGGCCAGTGACCACCACCGACGCCACCGCCACGACCGTCCTGCCCGAGGGGTTCGACTTCACCGATCCCGACACCAACCAGGCGGCCATCCCGCACGAGGAGTTCGCCCGGCTGCGCGCGACCTCGCCGATCCACTGGGTGCCCCAGGCCCCCGGCACCCACGACGGCATGGCCGAGGAGTCGGGGCACGGCTACTGGGCCGTGACGCGCCACGCCGACGTGATGGCGATCTCGAAGAACTCCAAGGACTGGTCGACCGAGGAGAACGGCGCGATCATCCGCTTCTCCGAGGGCATGACCCGCGAGCAGGTCGAGATGCAGCGCGTGATCCTGATCAACCAGGACCCGCCCCACCACACCTCCCACCGCGCGATCATCAGCCGCGGCTTCACGCCCCGCTCGATCAACGCGCTCGAGGAGGTGATGACCCTGCGGGCCGAGCAGATCGTCAAGGCCGCCCTGGCCAAGGGCGAGGGCGACTTCGTCGAGGACATCGCCGCCGAGCTGCCCCTCCAGGCGATCGCCGAGCTCATCGGCGTACCCCAGGAGGACCGCTCCAAGATCTTCGACTGGTCCAACCAGATGCTCGCCAGCGACGACCCCGACATCGAGGGCGAGCCCGACATCGCCGCCGCCGAGATCCTCGGCTACGCGATGATGATGGCCGCCGACCGCAAGGCCAACCCGCGCGACGACATCCTCACCAAGCTCATCAACGCCGACAAGGACGGTCGCGGCCTGACCGACGACGAGTTCGGCTTCTTCGTCATCCTGCTCGCCGTCGCCGGCAACGAGACCACCCGCAACGCCATCACCCACGGCATGAACGCCTTCTTCGACAACCCCGACCAGTGGGCCCTGTGGGTCAAGGAGCGCCCGGCCGAGATGGTCGACGAGATCGTCCGCTGGGCCACGCCGGTCACCGTCTTCCAGCGCACCGCGCTCAACGACGTCGAGATCGGCGGGGTGACAATCAAGAAGGGCGAGCGCGCCGCGCTGTTCTACGCCAGCGCCAACAACGACGAGAGCGTGTTCACCGACCCGTTCACCTTCGACATCACCCGCTCGCCCAACCCGCAGGTCGGCTTCGGCGGCAACGGCGCCCACTTCTGCGTCGGCGCCAACCTGGCGCGCCAGGAGATCCGGCTGATCTTCAACGCCCTGGCCGACCACTGCCCCGACATCTCCAAGCTCGACGAGCCGGCGCGGCTGCGGCACTCCTGGATCAACGGGCTGAAGACCCTGCCGGTCAAGTACGCCTGAGCGGGCCGGGTCGACCTGGACCTGCGGCTGGGTGGTCTCGTGACGGTTGCCAGCGCAACCTCCTCGACCACCGTGGGGTGAAGTCGGTCAGCTCCGGGCGGTCAGGACGATCGGGGCGTCGTCGGTGATCGCGATGGTGTGCTCCATGTGGGCGCCGCGCGAGCCGTCCTGGCTGCGCAGGGTCCAGCCGTCGGGGTCGGTGAAGATCTGGTCGGTGGTGTGCATGAACCACGGCTCGATCGCGATCACCAGGCCGGGCTTGAGCTTGAAGCCGCGGCCCGGGCGGCCGTCGTTGGCCACGTGGGGGTCGCCGTGCATCGTGCGGCCCACGCCGTGGCCACCGAACTGCAGGTTGACCGAGAGCCCGGCGCTGCGCGCGACCTGACCGATCGCGTGGGAGATGTCGCCCATCCGGTTGCCGGGGCGCGCCCACTCGATGCCGGCCTCGAGCGCCCGACCGGTGACCTCGATGAGCTTGAGGTCCTCCTCGCGGGGGGTGCCGACGACCACGGAGAGGGCCGAGTCGCTGACCCAGCCGTCGACCGCCGCGGCGAAGTCGACCGAGAGCAGGTCGCCGTCCTGCAGGACGTAGTCGTGGGGCAGGCCGTGCAGCACGGCGTCGTTGACCGAGGTGCAGAGCACCTTGCCGAACTTCGAGCCACCGAACGACGGGTGGTAGTCGATGTAGCAGGACACGGCGCCGCGCTCGCGGATCATGTCGTGGGCCAGCGCGTCGAGCTCGAGCAGGTTGACCCCGACGTCGGCCTTCTCGGCCAGCGCGGTGAGCACCGAGGCGACGAAGCGCCCGGCGGGGCGCATCTCCTCGATCTGGGCGGGGGTCCTGAGCTCGATCACGGGCTTCACGGTAGCCGCCGCGGGCCAGTCCGCCGTGGGCGGATCCGCCTCGGGCGGATTCGCTGGAGGTCGCTGCTCCGGGTGCGCACGCTGGGGCCATGACCACCACCGCCGCCCTCAGCGCAGCCGACCGGCTGCTCCACCAACGCATCATCGTGCTCGGCCAGCAGGTCGACGACGAGATCGCCAACCGGATCTGTGCCGAGCTGCTGCTCCTGTCGGCCGAGGACCCGCACCGCGACATCAGCCTCTACGTCAACAGCCCTGGCGGCTCCGTGTCGGCGGGCCTGGCGATCTACGACACGATGCGTCTCGTCCCTAACGACGTGGCGACCCTGGCCATGGGGCTGGCCGCGAGCATGGGCCAGTTCCTGCTCACCGCCGGTACGCCGGGCAAGCGGTTCGCGCTGCCCCACAGCCGGATCCTGCTGCACCAGGGATCGGCCGGCATCGGCGGCAGCGCCGTCGACATCGAGATCCAGGCCGAGAACCTCGAGCACATGAAGAACGTGATGATGTCGATCACCGCCGAGCACACCGGTCAGCCGGTCGAGAAGGTCGAGCGCGACGCCCTGCGCGACCGGTGGTTCACCGCCGAGGAAGCGCGCGACTACGGCTTCGTCGACCACGTGCTCACCGAGGTCGCCTCGGTGGTGCCCTCGCGCCAGGGCATCGCGTTCGGGGCGGGGCTCTGATGTCGTCGTACACGATCCCCAGCGTGGTGGAGAAGACGATCCGTGGTGAGCGGGCGGTCGACATCTACAGCCGCCTGCTCACCGACCGCATCGTCTACCTCGGTACCGAGGTCGACGACGGGGTCGCCAACGTGGTCATCGCCCAGCTGCTGCACCTGGAGTCCGAGGAGCCCGACCGGCCCATCAGCCTCTACCTCAACTCGCCGGGCGGCAGCGTCACGTCGGTCCTGGCGATCTACGACACCCTGCAGTTCATCCGCTGCGAGGTCGGTACGACGTGCGTCGGCCAGGTCGGCTCGGCCTCGGCGCTGCTCCTCGCGGCCGGGGCGCCGGGGCGGCGCACCCTCCTGCCGCACGCCCGGGTCGTCCTCGACCAGCCCGGTGGCGGCGGGCAGGGCACGCTGCCCGACCTCGCCGTGCAGGCCAAGGAGATCGTCCGGCTCCGCGCGGCGATGGAGGAGCTGCTCAGCCAGCACACGGGGGTGCCCGTCGAGCGGCTGCGCGTCGACACCGACCGAGACCTCGTGCTCACCGCGCCGGCCGCGGTCGCCTACGGGATGGCCGACGCCGTGCTCGACAGCCGCAAGGCGGTGCCCGCCGCGTAGGTTGACGGCATGAACCTCGTCGACCGCGTGATCCACTCGCTGCGCCACCACCACGACCAGCTCGCCACGCTGGTCACCACCCTCGACGAGGCGGGCCTGACCAGTCCCAGCGCCGCGACCGAGTGGCGCGTGTGCGACGTGCTCTCCCACCTGGGCAGCGGCGCCGAGATCATGCTGCGTCCGCTGGCCGCGGCCGTCGCCGGCACCCCGGTGCCCGAGGGCAGCAACCAGGAGGTCTGGGACCGCTGGAACGCGATGACGCCC
>CALRVO020000467.1:0-3800 GCA_943371595.1 Sphingomonas paucimobilis | reverse complement strand
GGTCACCGAGGTGACCTGGCCCGCGGACGTCCCGCCTGCCTGACCCACGCCGCACCACACCGGGCCCGACCGCACCCTGCGGTCGGGCCCGGTGTGCGTCCGGCACCGCCCTCGGCCGGCCTAAGAGCGTTCTCACCGCTCGCTCACGGACGCCTCACCGCGCCCCGGGAGGCTTCTGGTCATCGAGGCCGTAGCCCTGCGGCCCGCACCGAAAGGAATCCTCATGAAGCGCACGACCGCCTCCGCCCTCTCCGCCGGGACCTTGGGCCTCGCCGGCCTGGTCACCGCCGGTCTCCTCGCGATGCCGGGTGCCGCGCCCTCGAGCGCCGCCTCCGGGGACGACCGTTTCGTCAAGCGCGACGACGACACCCCCGAGCTGGTCCTGGTGGCCGACGAGGACGACGACGACACCAACGCCGACGACGACAACCGCGCGACGAGCACGGGCGACGCCAACACCCGCGTCACCCGCGACACCAACACCCGCGACAACACGAACTCGCGCAGCCGCAACGACAACACCGGCACCGGCAGGGCGACCGGTCGCGACGACAGCCGCGACCGGGCCCAGCGGGACTTCACCAACGACGGTCCCGGCGCGATGAAGCGTGACTGGTCGGCCCGCCAGACCAACGACCGCTCGCGCAACAACACCCGCCGCTGAGCACCGGTCGTCGACCACCGCCGAGATCAGGAGAGACCCATGAGCGACGCCACGTCCTGGCGTCTGCGCGAGGGCGACGAGATCACCCCCGAGCTGACCGCGATGCGGTTGCTCGGGGGTGGCTCGGCCTACGAGGCCTACCTCGCGTTCGACGAGATCACCCTGGCCCCCGTCGTGGTCAAGATGTTGCGACCCGACCAGGTCGCCGACGCCAGCAGCCTGCGCGGCCTGGCCCGTGAGGTCGACGCGCTGGACCGGGCCAACCACCCGGTCGTCGTGCGCGGCCTGCGTTGCGAGCTCGACGGCGACCGGCCCCACGTGGTGCTCGAGAACATCGACGGACCACGGCTCTCCAGCCTGATCCGGCGCCACGGTCGCCTCTCGCAGCAGCAGTACCTGCCGCTCGCGATCGACCTGGCCTCGGCCCTGCACTACTTCCGGTACGTCGACCTGTGCCACCTCGACGTCAAGCCGAGCAACGTCATCATGGGTGCGCCGGCACGCCTGATCGACCTGTCGGTCGCACGGTCGGCGGAGAACGCAGGTGGACTGGTCACCCAGATCGGCACCGACTTCTACATGGCGCCCGAGCAGGCCGCGCCCGGACAGGTCGGCGTACCCGGTCACGCCAGCGACGTGTGGGGTCTCGGCGCCACGCTGTTCCACGCCGTGGCCGGCTACCGCCCCTTCGACGAGGGCGACCCGGAGGCCGCGACGCTCGAGGGCAGGTTCCCCCAGCTCGTCGACGAGCCCTACACGCTGCCTGAGGGCGTCCCCGCCGAGGTGGCGAAGGTGCTCTACGAGACCATGGCGTTCCGGCCCCAGGACCGCCCCGCGCCGCGGGACGTGGCCGACGCCCTCGAGCCGGTCCTGGACTCCCAGCCCGCCGCCAAGTTGACGTTCAAGGTCGGCGGGAGTCGCTGAAGGGCCATCGCGCCGGCGCGGCCGTCGCGAGCGCAGCGCGAGGGGCGCGCGTCCGGGGCCCCGTGGTCGGGGTCAGGTGTTGAACCGGTAGCCCATGCCGCGGACCGTGGCGATGGCCTGGGCTCCGAACTTCTTGCGGAGGTAGCCGACGTAGACGTCGACCACGTTGGAGCCGGGATCGAAGTCGAGGCCCCACACGTGGTCGAGCAGCTGCTCGCGGGAGAGCACGTTGCCTGCGTTGAGCATGAAGGTCTCGGCGAGCGTGAACTCCCGCGCCGAGAGATCGATCTCCCGGCCCTCCACGGTGGCCCGTCGGGTCCGCAGGTCGAGGCTCACGCCGCCGGCCTCCAGGGTGTCCTGGCTCGCCGGCCCCCCGGAGTCGACCGAGTGCTGTCGTAGACGGAGCCGGACCCGGGCGAGCAGCTCGGCGAAACGGAACGGCTTGGGCATGTAGTCGTCGGCGCCGCCCTCGAGCGCCGAGACGGTGTCGGTGACCGAGTCGCGCGCGGTCAGCACGATGACGGGGATCGTGGAGCCTTGGTCTCGCAGCTGCGCGAGCACCGCGAACCCGTCGAGCACGGGGAGCCCGATGTCGAGCACCGCCAGGTCGTGAGCACCGCTCATCGCCTCGTCGAGACCGCTGCGACCGTCGGCGACGACCGTCACGACGTGCCCCTCGGCGCGCAGTCCCTTGGCGACGAAGGCCGCGATGCGGGCCTCGTCCTCGACGACGAGGATGCGGGCCATTCAGACCTCCTGGTAGCGGGGCAGGGGACGGGTCGCCTCGTGGTCGCCGTCGGTGGAGCGGGCCGGTTCGACCCAGCCCGGAGGCAGCGGGACCGAGATCACGAAGCGGGCGCCCTGCTGGTAGTCGTCGTCGAGCCAGGCGTCACCGCCGTGGGCGCGGGCGATCGCGGTGACGATCGACAGGCCGAGCCCGAAGCCGTCGGGGTTGCGGTCGTCGGCGCCGGACCCGCGCCCGAACCTCTCGAAGATGCGCTCACGGTCGTCGGCGGCGACGCCGGCGCCGGTGTCGCGGACCCAGAACAGCACCGCGTCGCCCTCGCGGACCGACCCGAGGGCCACGACGTCACCCGGCCGCGTGTGCTTGACCGCGTTGTGCGCCAGCTGCAGCAGCGCCTGGGTGATCCGCTGCTGGTCGGCGGGCACAGTCACGTCGGCGACGCCGTCGACCGACCAGGTCCGGTCCCCGAGCCCGGACGCCTTGGCGCAGACGGCGGTCGTGAGCTCGGCGGCGTCGACCTGGGACAGGGTCAGGAATCCGGGGCGCTCGGTCTTGGCCAGCAGGATCAGGTCGTCGACGAGCCGAGCCATCCGGTCGACCTCGTCGAGCAGCAGGTCGCGGGTCTCGGCGACCTCGACCGGGTCGGCGGCGTCCAGCAGCTCGAGGTGTCCCTGCAGGATCGTCAGCGGTGTCCGCAGCTCGTGGCCGGCGTCGTCCAGCAGCTGGCGCTGGCCCGTGAACGCGGCGTCGAGCCGGTCGAGCATGCCGTTGAAGGTGCGCGTGAGGGCGGTGATGTCGTCGTTGCCGGTCAGCGGGAGCCGCCGCGAGAGGTCGGTCCCGCTGATCTCCTCGGCGGTGTCGCGGACGACGCGCAGGGGGGCCAGGAGCCGCCCCGCCTGCCAGAACGCGATCGCCACGATCAGCAGCAGCGACAAGGCCGACACGATGGCGTAGGTGCGCATGGTGTCCCGGATCCCGGCGCGGTCCTTGTCGAGGTAGATGACCACGAGCAGGGCGCCGGTCTGCTCACCGTTGCGCACGGGTTGGGCGGCGACGAGCGTCTCGCCCTTCGTGGTGTCGATCCGGGTGGAACCCCCGGCCGCGACCAGCGGGCGCGCTGCCTCGAGGAACTCCGGGTCCTCGACGAGCGGGTCACCCGGGAAGCTGATCGTGGGACCGTCGCCCACCCAGCCGACCAGCAGCTCGTCGTCGTCGGGGATGTTGCGCTCCAGGAACGTCGTCATCAGGGGGCCCAGTGCGGCGAACTCCCGGCGGGTCTCGGGGTCGATCCCGGTCTCCTCGAGCTGGGCGAACTCGGCGAACTCCTGGTCGACCTCCTCGGACGTCTGCTCGCCGAGCCGCTGGATCTCGATGACGTAGACGATCAACCCGGACGAGGCGAGGGTGATCGCGACCAGCAGCGCGACGGCCGCGGTGATCCGGACGCGCACGGAGACGCCCGACCGG
>CALRVO020000466.1:0-3819 GCA_943371595.1 Sphingomonas paucimobilis | reverse complement strand
CGCGCCTCGCGGACGCGATGCGGTTGCGAGCAGGCCGGCCGGGCCGGGTCACCCAGGGCGACCTGCGTGTCGCGCTGCACGAGGGCCTCGACGCCGTCGAGGACCCCGCGCCAGCCCTGGTCGACTTCCTGACCCACGTGTCGCGGGTGCCCGACTGGGTCGACTGGGAGCTCGTCCACGAGGGCGGTGCCGTCTACAACCGCTTCGGCCAGAACGCCGCCGACGTGCTGCTGCAGCTCGCGCTCGTCGGCGGCTACCGCTTCGGCGGTCCGGCCGACCTGCTCGTCGCGACCGGCGGGCTCACCGGCGGGTCGACCCGACGCCGCCTCGCCGAGACCCAGGCCTGGGCCGCCGGGCTCTCGGTCCCCGACGCACTGCGACCCGGGGGCGAGGCGTGGCGGCTGACCGTGCACGTGCGCGCGATGCACGCCCTGGTCAACGAGGGCTTCGGGCCGCGCTGGGACTCCGCGCGGTGGGGTCTGCCGATCAACCAGACCGACCAGGCCGCCACCCTCGGGCTCTTCGACGCCGTCGCCCTGCTGGGGGTCCGCGCGCTCGGCGTACCGGTGAGCAGGCGGGACTCCCGCGCCGTCATGCACCTGTGGAAGTACGTCGGGTGGCTGATGGGCGTCGACGACGACTGGCTCGTCGACCACGAGCGCGAGCGGCACCGGGTCAACTACCACCTGCTGCTGGCACAGGCCGACATCTCGCCGGCCGGCCCGCAGCTGGCCCGCGCGGTGCTCGACGCCCAGGCCGAGCGTCGGTGGGACCGCTGGCCACGCCTGCGCCGGCGCTTCGAGCAGGAGCGGCTGCTCAGCATGCTCACCGTCTTCCTCGGGCCGGTCTCGATGCGCGAGCTCGGGCTGCCGCTGCGCCCGCCCTGGGCGACGGCCTACGTCGTCGCGCTCAACACCGTGCGCTACCGCGTCCTGGGCCGTACGCCGTGGGGTCGCCGCCGGCTCGACCGCTGGGGTCGGCGGACCAGCGAGCGGGTGCTGGCGTCCTACTTCGGCAACGAGGCGCACGGCGTCGCGCCGCTCCCCGGCGCGTGTGCGCTCCCGTAGCTGCGCGTCGGCTTGTGGCACCGGCGGAGCCGAGATACGGATGAGCCCGTGCCTTTCTCGGAGCCGCCCGTGACCGCCAGTGACTACGACCGTTTCGCCGAGGCCTACTCGGCGGAGAACGAGTCCAACTTCCTGAACGCCCACTACGAGCGACCCGCGATGCTCCGCCTCGCCGGGGACGTCACGGGCCGCCGCATCCTCGACGCGGGATGCGGCTCCGGTCCGCTGTCAGCAGCCCTGCTCGACCGGGGCGCCGCCGTCACCGGCTTCGACGCCAGTGCGGGCATGGTCGACCTCGCCCGCCGCCGGCTCGGCGACGAGGCTGACCTGCACGTCGCCGACCTCGACGCCCCGCTGCCCTTTGCCGACGCTCAGTTCGACGACGTCATGGCGTCCCTGGTCCTGCACTACGTCGGTGACTGGTCGACACCGTTGAGCGAGCTCAGACGCGTGCTCCGTCCGGGTGGTCGGCTCATCGCCTCGGTGAACCACCCCTTCGTCCACAAGATGACCCACCCCGAGATCGACTACTTCGCGGTCTCGCAGTACACCGAGGACTTCACGTTCGACGGCGAGGACGCCGTCCTGACCATGTGGCACCGCCCGTTGCACGCGATGACGGAGGCGTTCACCAGCGCCCGGTTCCGCATCGCCGCCGTGAGCGAGCCACCGTTCGACCCGGACACACCTCCAGAGCTCCTCCCGCCCGACATCGGCGAACGGACCGCGTTCGTCTGCTTCCTGTTCTTCGTGCTCGAGGCCGTGTAACGGCCGGGGTCACGCCTGGCAGACCGGGCACCAGAAGACGGTGCGCGCCCCCATCTCGGCGCGGCGTACGACGGTCAGGCAGCGCCGGCAGGGCTGCCCGGCCCGGCCGTAGACGTAGGAGGCGTCGGCCCGGCGCGGCCGGCCGTGCGGGCGCTCGCGGTCGTCGGGCTCGGTGGTGACGATGCGCCCGGCGCGCACGCCGGCGTCCATCAGCACCACGAGGTCGTGCCACATCGCGTCGAAGACCGCGGGGTCGAGCTCGCGGCCGGGCAGCCACGGGTCGACGCCGTGGCGGAACAGGATCTCGGCGCGGTAGACGTTGCCGACCCCGGCCAGCACCGACTGGTCGAGCAGCAGCTCACCGATCGCGCGCCGCGAGCGCCTCAGCCGAACGAGCGCCGTGGCCGGGTCGGCGTCGGGGCGCAGGGGGTCGGGCCCCAGCCGCTCGAGCAGCGCCAGCCGGCCCGCGTCGTCGAGCAGCTCGCAGGCGGTGGGCCCGCGCAGGTCGGCCCAGGCGTCGTCGGTGGTCAGCCGCAGCCGCAGGGCGCCGCGGGCCTCGGGCGGCTCGCCGCGACCGTCGGGGTAGCGCCCGAACAGCCCGAGGTGCACGTGCAGCCAGTAGTCGTCGTAGCGGTGGAACAGGTGCTTGCCCCACGCGTCGGTCGCGGCCAGCACCTGGCCGTCGATCATCGCGGCGCCCTCGGCGAAGCGACCCTGCGGGCTGCTGGCCGACACGGTCCGGCCGACGAGGAGCTTGTGGTGCCGGCCGGCGAGCCGGTGGATCGAGTGACCCTCAGGCAAGCCCGACCAACGCCTCGGAGCGCTCCCACAGCCCGTCGATGATCTTCTGGTCGTGGGCCTGCTTGTTCTCGCGACCGTCGATGGTGAAGCGGCTGAAGTAGCGGCCGTTGACCTCGGGGTCGGCCCCGCCCTCGGCGAGGGTCACCAGCGGCGCGGCGCCGTCGGGGACGCTGATGGTGGCGAAGCGCTTGAGCGGCGAGCGGTAGAGCAGCCCGACGATCCACGAGTCGCGGCCGAACGAGCTGCCGACCGGGCCCGGGTGCACCGCGACCGACATGACCTGGTCGTCGGCCCAGCGCTGGGCGATGCCGCGGGTGAACAGGATGTTCATCAGCTTTCCGGTGCCGTAGGCCGGGAACTCGATCGCGCGCCGGTGCTCGTAGTCGAGGTCGTCGAGCACGACCTTGCCCATCAGGTTGCCGATGCTCGAGGTGTTGACGACCAGCGACCCGCCCGCCGCCCTCAGCTGCGGTCGCAGCAGGTTGGTCAGCAGGAAGGGCGCCAGGTGGTTGACCTGGAAGTTGGGCTCGTGGCCGTCGTGGGTCTTCTGCGACGGCTTGAACGTGCCGCCGGCGTTGTTGAGCAGCACGTCGAGCGTGTCGACACGTCCGGCCACCTCGTCGGCCAGGCGGCGTACGTCGGCCAGGCGGGAGAAGTCGGCGACCAGCGGCTCGGTGCCGACGGCCTCGGCCACCGGCCGCAGCTTGTCGGCCGAGCGCCCCGTGACCAGCACCGTCGCGCCCATGCCCGCCAGCACCTTCGCCGCCTCGGCCCCGATGCCGTCGCTGGCCCCCGTCACCAGCACGGTCTTCCCGGTCATCGTCTGCTCGCTCATGCCCGTCAGCCTAGGGCCGCGGCGATCACCCCAGAGGGCGCAGCGACGGACGACCGGACCCACGGTGGTCGAGGAGGTTGCCCTGGCAACCGTCTCGAGACCATCCACCGCAGGTGCGGGGTCGGCTTGGCCAGGTCGGTTGCGGTCCGTGGTCTCGTGACGGCCGCGGGCGGCCTCCTCGACCACCGTGTGGTGGCGTCGTACGAGGACCGGCCCCACGGTGGTCGAGGAGGTTGCCCTGGCGACCGTCTCGAGACCATCCACCGCAGGTGCGGGGTTGGCTCGGCCAGGTCGGTTGCGGTCTGTGGTCTCGTGACGGCCGCGGGCGGCCTCCTCGACCACCGTGTG
>CALRVO020000465.1:0-3826 GCA_943371595.1 Sphingomonas paucimobilis | reverse complement strand
GGGGTCAGAGGAGGCGCAGGAGGGCGGCGCTCAGGGCGGCGCCGAGGACGACGACCAGGAACGGGGCGCGCAGCACCAGCAGCACGACCGCGACCGCGAGGCCGGCGGCGCGGGCGTCGAGGGCGAGGCCGCCGTCGGGCGTCGCGACGACCTGCACCGCGACGAGTGCCGCAAGGAGCGCGACGGGGATCAGGTCGGCGACCCGGGCGACCACCGGGTGGTCGAGCACCCGGGCGGGCACCGAGAGGCCGGCCAGCTTGAGCAGGTAGCAGCCGATACCGGCCACGACGATCGCGGTCCAGGTCACGAGGACGGCTCCGCCGTCCTGGTCAGTACGCCGGCCAGCAGGGCCACGCCCGCGGCAGCGAGCACCGGGACCCCGGCGCTGGTCACCGGCACGGCGCCGAGCGCGACGGCCGCGGCCGCGACCGCGACCCACCGGTGGAGCGGACGGTCCAGGCGGGGCCACAGCAGGGCCAGGAACGCCGCACCCACGGCGGCGTCGAGGCCGAGGGCCTGCGGGTCGCCGATGGTCTCGCCCGCGACGGCGCCCAGGAGCGTCGCGAGGTTCCAGAGCACGAAGACCGACCCGCCGGTGACCAGGAACCCGAGGCGGGCGTCGGGCGTCGAGTCGCGGGTGACCGCCATCGCGGTGGACTCGTCGATGACCAGGTGCGCCGCTGCGACGCGACGCCGAGCCGGCCAGGCGAGCAGCGGGGCCAGTCGCAGGCCGTAGAGCGTGTTGCGGGTGCCGAGCAGCAGCGCCGTCGCCGCGCCCGCCCACGGGGTGCCCCCGGAGGCGAGGACGCCGACGAGGGCGAACTGCGAGGCCCCGGTGAACATCAGCAGCGACAGCGCGCAGGTCTGCAGCACGTCGAGGCCCGACGCGGTGCTGACCGCGCCGAAGGACAGGCCGTAGGCGCCGGTGGCGACCCCGACGCCCAGGCTGTCGCGCACGATCGCGCGCCGGTCGGCGCGCACGCTAGGCCAGGGCGGTGTGGAGGCGCACCTGCTTGACCGTGGTGGCGCCGGTGCCGTCGAGGTCGAGCTCGCGATGGGCGCTGTCGGCCGCCCAGCCCGCACCGACCAGGAAGGCGCGGCGGGCGTCGTCGGTGGCGATGGTCCAGCTGACGGCGCGGGTGAACCGGTCGGCCTGGAGGGTCTCGGCCGCTGCCTGGAGCAGACGGCTGCCGTGGCCCTTGCCCTGCTCGCCAGGAGCCACGACCAGCTCGGCCAGCTCGCCGTCGGCGACCGGGTCGCAGTCGGGGTCGGCCGCCGGGGTGGTGACCGCGAAGCCGACCACGCGGTTGCGCTCGAGAGCCACCAGCACGCGGTTGCGCGCGTCGGCGGAGCGCGCCAGCGACGCCCGCCAGGCCTCGGCGACCGGGGCCGGGTCGTCCGGCACGGCGCCCGACGGCAGCACCGCGGCGTACTGCTCGGCCCAGGCCCTGACCTGGACGGCGGCGATGGCCTCGGCGTCGTCGGCCCACGCCACGCGCACGGAGACGTCGGCTGTGGGTCCGCTCATGGCCCGATCATCGCAGCCGTGGACGGCCGTCCTATGTTGGGTGCCATGGAGTTCCGCAATCTCGGCGCAAGTGGCCTGCGCGTCTCGGCCATCTCGTACGGCAACTGGCTCACCCACGGGTCGCAGGTGGAGGAGGACTCGGCGCTGGCCTGCGTGCGCCAGGCCCTCGAGGAGGGCATCACCACCTTCGACACCGCCGACGTCTACGCCAACACCGCGGCCGAGACGGTCCTCGGCAAGGCGCTCGCCGGCGAGCGGCGCGCCGGCCTGGAGATCTTCACCAAGGTCTTCTGGCCGACCGGCCCCGGCGCCCACAACGACCACGGCCTGTCGCGCAAGCACATCATGGAGTCGATCGACGGCTCGCTGACCCGCCTGCAGACCGACTACGTCGACCTCTACCAGGCCCACCGCTTCGACCACGAGACGCCGCTGGAGGAGACGATGCTGGCCTTCGCCGACGTCGTCCGTGCCGGCAAGGCGCTCTACATCGGGGTCTCGGAGTGGCGCGCCGAGGAGATCCGCGCCGCCGCCGAGCTCGCGAAGGAGCTGCGGGTGCCGCTGGTGTCCAACCAGCCGCAGTACAACCTGCTGTGGCGCGTCATCGAGTCCGAGGTCGTCCCGACCTGCGAGGAGCTCGGACTCGGCCAGGTCGTCTGGTCGCCGATCGCCCAGGGCGTGCTCACCGGCAAGTACAAGCCCGGTGCCGAGCTGCCCGCCGGCTCACGCGCGACCGACGAGAAGGGCGGCGCCGACATGATCTCGCGCTGGCTCAAGGACGACGTCCTCGAGCGCGTGCAGCGGCTGCAGCCGATCGCCGCCGACGCCGGTCTGTCCATGGCCCAGCTGGCCGTCGCCTGGACCCTGCAGAACCCCAACGTGTCGTCCGCGATCGTCGGCGCCTCGCGACCCGAACAGGTCACCGACAACGTCAAGGCGGCCGGGGTCAAGCTCGACGCCGACGTGCTGACGGCCATCGACGAGGTCGTCGGTGACGTCGTCGAGCGCGACGCGGCCAAGACCCAGTCGCCCCGCCGCTCGGAGATGTTCGCCTGACCGCGTCGACCCGTCGTACGTGCACGACGGGTCGACGCGCGACCCGACGCTGACCCGTCGTACACGTACGACGGGTCAGCTGTCAGCGGTAGTGGGCGGGGAGCTCCTCGCCGATCTTGATCTTTGCCTTGGGCACCCGCATGAACTTCATCTGCATCGCCCGGGTCAGGGCGTAGTAAGTGGTGCCCTTGAGCGGCTCGTCGGGGAAGCGGGCGGCGAGCTGCTTGCGCAGCCGCATCCGCAGGATGACCAGGTCGATGATCAGCACCAGGAACAGCGGGACGACCAGCGGCGAGTAGAGGATCGCCACGAACATCAGGGGGATCACGATCTCGGCGAACCCGAAGCGGGCGTCGACGAAGTCACGGATGAAGCGGCGGACGGGACCCTTGTCGCGGGCCAGCATGTAGCGCTCGTCGCCGTCCTTCATGCCCTGGCGGATGCGCTGGCTCGACTCGCCCTTGGCCGCACGCTGGCGGGCCATCTGCTCCTTGCGCGTGCGCGGCACCTTGGCCCGCTCGCGCGCCGCCGCCTCGGCCTCCTTGCGGGTCGGGGTCGGGCGCCCCTTGCCGCCGGGCTTGGCGAGGGTGACCGTCTCGGTGGCTTCTGAGGACTTCGTACGACGCAGCTTCATGGCATCTTCAGCCTACCTGGCACGCGGCAGCGAGCCGTCGCCGATCTTGCGGTCGCGGCATAGGGTGCTCCCATGAGCATGATGAAGCGGATGAGCATGATCTTCCGGGCGAAGGCCAACAAGGCGCTCGATGCTGCCGAGGACCCGCGCGAGACGCTCGACTACAGCTACCAGCGCCAGCTCGAGCTGCTGTCGAAGGTGCGTCGCGGCGTCGCCGACGTGGCCACCAGCCGCAAGCGCGTCGAGCTCCAGGTCGCCCAGCTCGAGCAGCAGGCCGCCAAGCTGCAGACCCAGGCCGAGAAGGCGCTGCAGATGGACCGCGAGGACCTCGCCCGCGAGGCGCTGACCCGCAAGTCCGGCCTGTCCCAGCAGATCGCCGACCTCCAGGCCCAGCACGCCCAGCTGCAGGGCGAGGAGGAGAAGCTCGTCCTGGCCCAGCAGCGGCTGCAGGCCAAGGTCGAG
The DNA here is from genome assembly GCA_943371595.1 of Sphingomonas paucimobilis. GTDB lineage: Bacteria > Actinomycetota > Actinomycetes > Propionibacteriales > Nocardioidaceae > Nocardioides. The sequence continues at coordinate 146 of CALRVO020000465.1, read as the reverse complement.
GCCTTCCGCACCCGCAAGGAGACGATCAAGGCGACCTACACGGCCGCCGAGGCCCAGACCCGCATCAACGAGGCCGTCTCCGGCATCGGCGAGGAGATGGGCGACGTCGGCATGGCCATCCAGCGCGCCGAGGACAAGACCGCCAC
>CALRVO020000464.1:0-3828 GCA_943371595.1 Sphingomonas paucimobilis | reverse complement strand
TGACGCCGACCCGTCGTGCATGTACGACGGGTCACCGTGGGGGTGTGCGCTCACCCGTCGTACATGTACGACGGGTCAACGACTAGCGGAGCAGGAGCTCGGCGATCTGGACGGTGTTGAGGGCGGCGCCCTTGCGCAGGTTGTCGCCGGAGACGAAGAGCGCGAGGCCGCGCTGGTCGTCGACGCCCTCGTCCTGGCGGATCCGGCCGACGTAGGACGGGTCCTGACCGGCCGCCTGCAGCGGGGTCGGGACGTCGCTGAGCTCGACGCCCGGGGCGGTGGCGAGGATCTCGCGGGCCCGGGCCGGGGTCAGCGAGCGGGAGAACTCGGCGTTGATCGCCAGGGAGTGGCCGGTGAAGACCGGCACCCGGACGCACAGGCCCGAGACCCGCAGGTCGGGGAGGCCGAGGATCTTGCGCGACTCGTGGCGCAGCTTCTGCTCCTCGTCAGTCTCCTCGAGGCCGTCGTCGACGATCGAGCCGGCCATCGGCAGCACGTTGAAGGCGATCGGGCGCACGTACTTCTGCGGGTCCGGGAAGGTCACGGCGGCACCGTCGTAGGCGAGCTCGCGGGCCTTGTCGCCGGCCGACTCGACCTGGCTGGCGAGCTCCTCGACGCCGGCGACGCCGGAGCCCGAGACCGCCTGGTAGGTCGAGGCGATCAGCCGCACCAGGCCGGCCTCGTCGTGCAGCGGCTTGAGGACCGGCATCGCGGCCATCGTGGTGCAGTTGGGGTTGGCGATGATGCGGCGTCCGCCCTCGCGCAGCGCGAGCTCGATGTCGCCGGGGTTGACCTCCGAGACGACGAGCGGGATCTCGGGGTCGCGACGGAAGGCCGAGGAGTTGTCGACCACGACCACGCCGGCCGCGGCGAAGACCGGGGCCAGGGCGCGCGAGGTGGTGGCCCCGGCCGAGAACAGCGCGATGTCGAGCCCGGTCGGGTCGGCGGTGGCGGCGTCCTCGACGACGACCTCGCGACCGGCGAAGGGCAGCACGGTGCCGGCCGAGCGGGCCGAGGCGAAGAAGCGGACCTCGTCGGCGGGGAAGCCGCGCTGCTCGAGGATCTGGCGCATGGCGACGCCCACCTGCCCGGTGGCGCCGACGATGCCGATGCTGGCGCCCATGTCAGCGACCGGTCCCGCCGTAGACGACGGCCTCGACCTCGGTGGAGTCGAGGTCGAACGCCGTGTGCGTGGCCTGGACGGCGGCGCTGACGTCGGCCTCGTCGACGATCACCGAGATGCGGATCTCGGAGGTGGAGATCATGCCGAGGTTGACCCCGGCCTCGGCGATCGAGGAGAAGAACTTCGCGGTGACGCCCGGGTGGGAGCGCATGCCGGCGCCGATCAGCGAGACCTTGCCGACCTTGTCGTCGTAGAGCAGCGACTCGAAGCCGATGGTCGCCTGCAGCGCGGCGAGCGCGGTCATCGCGGTCTGGCCGTCGGTGCGCGGCAGGGTGAAGGAGATGTCGGTGAGGTTGGTCGCCGCCGCCGAGACGTTCTGGACGATCATGTCGAGGTTGATCTGCGCCTCGGCCAGGGCTGTGAAGATCCGGGCCGCCTCGCCGACCTTGTCGGGCACGCCGACGACGGTGATCTTGGCCTCGCTCACGTCGTGGGCGACGCCGGCGATGATCGCTTGTTCCATGCTGCTGCCCTCCTGGGCGGGGATGTCTTCGATGGAGCCACGGACGATGGTGCCCTCGAGCTGGCTGAACGACGACCGCACGTGGATCGGGATGTCGTAGCGGCGGGCGTACTCGACGCACCGCAGGTGCAGGATCTTGGACCCGCAGGCCGCCAGCTCGAGCATCTCCTCGTAGGTGACGGTGTCGAGCTTGCGGGCGGCCGGGACGATGCGCGGGTCGGCGGTGAAGACGCCGTCGACGTCGGTGTAGATCTCGCACACGTCGGCGTCGAGCGCCGCTGCGAGCGCGACGGCGGTGGTGTCGGTGCCGCCGCGGCCCAGGGTGGTGATCTCCTTGGTGTCCTGCGAGACGCCCTGGAAACCGGCGACGATGACGATGTGGCCGTCACCGATGGCCTCCTGGATGCGGCCCGGGGTGACGTCGATGATCTTGGCCTTGCCGTGCACCGAGTCGGTGATGACCCCGGCCTGGGAGCCGGTGAAGGACCGCGCGCTGTAACCGAGGTCGGAGATCGCCATCGCGACCAGCGCCATCGAGATCCGCTCACCGGCGGTCAGCAGCATGTCGAGCTCGCGCGCCGGAGGCAGGGGGCTCACCGCGTGGGCCTTGTCGAGCAGCTCGTCGGTGGTGTCACCCATGGCCGACACGGCGACCACGACGTCGTGACCGTCCTTCTTGGCCTCCACGATCCGCCGGGCGACCCGCTTGATCGCGTCGGGATCGGCGACGGACGAACCGCCGTACTTCTGCACGACAATGCCCACCGGGCTCACTCCTGGATCGGGGAAGGGTTCCGGTGCTTGATCCTACTGCCGCCGGGGCTCAGGTCCGGTTGCTGTCCAGGACGGCCTCGGCGGCCTCGATCTGGGCGAGCTCGTCGTCGTTGTCGACGTCGAGGCGGTCGTGGGCCACCACCGACAGCAGCGCGTTGAGGGTGGCACCGGCCAGGTTGCCCCAGTTGTTGACGTAGGAGTACTGCCACCACCACAGCGCCTCGTCGACGTTGCCCGAGCGGTAGTGCCGCAGGCCGTTCTCGAGGTCGGTCGCGATCGCGGTGACGTCGTCGGAGAGCTGGCTGGCCACGACCTCGGGCACGTAGGGGTCGAAGACGAAGCCGTAGGTGTCGACGTTGCCGAGCATGTCGGCCAGGCGCATCCGCAGGTCGTCGACGTCGGCCTCGGGACCGACGTCGGGCTGGTACTCGGCGCGGGGCGTGAAGTCCTGCTGGACGCCCAGGCGTGCCCCGGCGAGCAGCACCTGGCTGATCTCGAGCAGCAGCAGCGAGATCGCGCGGCTGCCGTCGGCCTCGCGGGCGATCTCGCGCAGCGCCAGCAGGAAGCTGGACACGGAGTCGGCGATCGACTGGGCGAAGTCCTCGGTGTCACCGTCGAGCGACAGCAGCACCTCGTCGGGGTCGGGTGCTCCAGGGGTGCGGGGCGTGGTCACGGGGCTGCCTGCCTTCCTACGAATGCTCGTCCGAGGGTCACCTCGTCGGCGTACTCGAGGTCTCCGCCTACGGGCAGTCCACTCGCCAGCCGGGTGACGCGCAACCCCAGGGGTCGCAGCTGGCGGGTGAGGTAGGTCGCCGTGGCCTCGCCCTCGAGGTTGGGGTCGGTGGCGAGGATGATCTCGCCGATCTGGTCGTCGGCGAGCCGCGTGAGCAGCTCACGGATGCGCAGCTGGTCGGGGCCGATGCCGTCGATGGGCGAGATGGCGCCGCCCAGCACGTGGTAGCGACCCTTGAACTCGCGGGTGCGCTCGATGGCGACGACGTCCTTGTACTCCTCGACCACGCACAGCGTGGTCGGGTCGCGGCGCGGGTCGGCGCAGATGCGGCACTGCTCGGCCTCGGAGACGTTGAAGCACGTCGCGCAGAACCGCACTCGGGCCTTGACCTCGATCAGCACGTCGGCCAGGCGGCGTACGTCGGTCGGGTCGGCCTGCAGCAGGTGGAACGCGATGCGCTGGGCGCTCTTGGGACCTACGCCCGGCAGCCGGCCGAGCTCGTCGATGAGGTCCTGCACCACGCCTTCGTACACCCGCTCACCCTAGGGCGTGCGGGGCCGGACCACGTCACCCGCGGGGCGCGCGTGGCGACCGGCCGCGCACGACCGTCAGAAGCCGAGCGGGCCGGGCGCACCCGGCGCGCCACCGCCCAGGCCGGGCAGACCACCGCCGGCC
>CALRVO020000463.1:0-3832 GCA_943371595.1 Sphingomonas paucimobilis | reverse complement strand
GCACTGGACGTCGTCGCGGTGCACCCGCAGGGCGTCGCCGGCGGCGGTGAGGCCGATGACGACCGTGCGCTCGTCGTCGGCACCGCGGGTCCGGGTGATCAGGCCGGCGGTCTCCATGCGGCGCAGCAGGGGGGTCAGCGTGCCGTGGTCGAGGCGCAGCGCGCCGGCGACCTCGCGCACCGCACACTCGCCGCGCCCCCAGAGCACCACCAGGACGAGGTACTGCGGGTAGGTGAGCCCCAGCGGCGCCAGGACCGGCCGGTACGCCGCGGTGACGGCACGCTGGGCGGCGTACAGGTCGAAGCACAGGAGCTCGTCGAGCTCTGCGGCCGTGGGCGGCAACGTGGCGGGCATGGACCCCATCCTACTCGTCCGCTAGTATCTTGTGCACAAGATAGTTTCCCACGACCGAAGGAGCTCGACATGCCCACTCGCACCGCTCGCACCGCCTGGAACGGCACCCTGCAGGAGGGCTCCGGCCAGGTCGAGCTCACCAGCTCGAAGGTCGGCACCTACGAGGTCTCGTTCCCCAAGCGCGCCGCCGACGAGGCCGGCGGCGCCACCAGCCCCGAGGAGCTCATCGCGGCCGCGCACTCGTCGTGCTACGCCATGCAGCTCTCGGCGATCATCGCCGAGGCGGGCGGCACCCCGCAGTCCCTCGACGTGACCGCCGAGGTCTCGCTCGGCCCGGACTCGGCCAACGGTGGCTTCAAGCTCACCGGCATCACGATCACCGTCGTGGGCGAGGTCGAGGGCCTCGACGAGGCCGGCTTCGCCGAGGCGGCCGAGGCCGCCAAGAAGGGCTGCCCGGTCAGCAAGGCGCTCACCGGTGTCGACATCACCCTGAAGGCCTCGCTCGAGGGCTGACCTCACCTCGCACGTGGTCGACGAGCCTGGCCGGGCACAGCCCCCGGCCAGGCTCCTCTCATCCGGTCCTCATCCAGCCGGCCTACCGTGCGACGACATGAACGACCCACACGCCGTCTCGTCCGGCCCCACCCGTCCCGAGCCGCCCGTCGTGCCCCTCGACGAGGTCGCCCTGGTCGTCAACGCGGGTTCGCGCCGCGGCCTCGACGCAATCGACGCGGCCCGCGACCTGCTGCTGGCTGCGGGCGCAGGGACGCTGCGCGTGCATCCCGTCGGGACTGGCGCCGACCTGGGTCAGGCCCTCGACGCGGCGCTGGCCACCGACCCCGCCCTGCTCGTGGTCGGCGGCGGTGACGGCACCGTCGGTGCGGCCGCCGGCCGGGTGGCCGGCACCGGCACCGTCCTGGGCGTGCTCCCCCTCGGCACCGCCAACGACTTCGCCCGCACGCTCGAGATCCCCGTGGGGCTCGACGACGCGGTCCGCACCCTGGTCTCGGGCCGCATCGTCGACGTCGACCTCGGACGTGCCGGGCGGCGCCCCTTCCTCAACGTCGCCTCGATGGGCCTCTCGGTCGAGGTGACCGCCCGGCTCACGCCGGGGATGAAGCGGCGACTCGGGGCGGCGGCTTATCCGGCGGCGACCCTGCTCGCCTACGGTCGGCACACGCCGTTCTCGGCGCGCCTGGAGTTCCCCGACAGCGACCACCCGACGATGGCGCTCACCGACCTGCTCCAGGTCGCCGTCGGCAACGGCCGCCACTACGGCGGCGGGCTCACCGTCGCTCCCGGGGCCGGTCTCGACGATGGCACCCTCGACGTCTACGCCATCGAGAAGGGCCGGGTGCGCGACCACGTGTCGATCGCACGCCTGCTCAAGCACGGTCACTTCGTCGAGCACGAACGCGTCCACCACGTCGTCACCACGGCCGTCCGGGTGGTCAGCGAGCCGATGCAGCGCGTCAACCTCGACGGCGAGGTCGTCACGGCGACACCGCTCACCTTCCGCGTCGAGCGCAACGCGCTCCACGTCGTCGTGCCCGCCGGCGGCCGCGCGGCCCGCTGGGACGGCGCAGCGACGGGCCCCTAGGGCTTGCGGCCGATGACGTAGAGCCGCTCGGTCTTCTCGCCGCGTGTCGCCACGGGCCCGCGGTGGTACCACTCGACGTCGACCAGGCCGGCGCGCTCGGCGAGCGCCACGACCTCGCCGGGCTCGTGGAAGACGAAGTCGAGGTCGACGGGGTGGTCGAACCAGGTGCCGTTGTGCCGGACCTCGGCGCCGGCGTGCAGGGCCAGGACCAGCCAGCCGTCGGTGGCCAGCGGCCGCACCAGCGCCTCGATCGCGCCCGGCAGCTCGGAGGCGCCGAGGTGGATCAGCGAGTACCACCCCAGCACCGCGGCCCACCCCGAGCCGTTGACCGGCCGCATCAGCGAGCGCAGGTCGCCGACCTCGTAGACACCGTCGGGGTAGCGACGCCGGGCCTCGTCGACCATCTCGGGGGTCAGGTCGATGCCGGTCGCGTCGGCCCCGGCCTCGGCGAGGTAGGCCGTGACGTGCCCCGGGCCGCAGCCGACCTCGACCACGGGGCCGGTGCCGGCGTGCGCCGCGACCCGGTCGAGCACCCAGCGCTCGAACGGCAGGTCGGCCAGCTCACCGGTGAGTGCGTCGGCGTACGACGTGGCGACGGCGGCGTACGACGCCCGGACCTTGGCGTCACGGGCCTCGGCTCCCCCGGCCAGCACCACGTCGCGGTCGACGGCGGGGGTCGCTGCCGGGCCGCCGGGCGCGGTCGGCAGCTCCACGGGGCCGAGCAGGTGGATCCAGCGCGCGTCCTGCTCGCGCGGCTGACGCGGGAGCTGCTCGACCAGCGGCTGCTCGCGCTGCGCGAGCCGGGTCAGGCAGGCCTCGACGGCGCCGCGGTCGGCGAAGGCGTGGAGCCGCTCGGTCCGGCTCTTCAACGCCCCCGGTGCCTGGGGCCCGCGCAGCAGCAGCACCGTGAGCAGCGCCCGCTCGTCGTCGGCGAGGTCGAGGCGCACCGACACGGTCTGGACGTACTTGAGCGTGCGGCGTCCGCGGTCGTCCCAGGTCACCGCGACCAGGTCGCGCTGCTTGAGGTCGCGCAGGGTGTGGTGCACGAGGTCCTCGTCGTAGTCGACGACCGGCTCGCGGCTGCTGGTCTGGTTGCACGCGGTGCGCACCGCGTTGACGGTCATCGGATAGCTCGCGGGCACGGTGACCTCCTTCTCCAGGAGGCTGCCGAGGACGCGCTGCTCCTCGGTCGTCAGCACGGGCACGTCGACCGGTCGGCTCGTCTCGCTCACGCTCGGTGACCCTAGTTGACGCGGGTCGGGCGGTCGGTCACAGCAGGTTGCGGAGCCGGTCGAGCAGGGCGTCCTTGACGGCCTGGGTCACCGCGGCCTCGACCTGGGCGTTGAGGCTGTCCTGGTCGTCGAGGTCGGCCAGCAGCGCGCGCACGTCGAGGTCCTCGATCGCGCGGGTCAGCACGTCGTCGGTCTTGAGCGCCCCGTCGACCAGGGAGTCCGGCAGGGCCCGGATCGCCGCCTCCAGGAAGCCGTTGAGGTCGGCCTCGTCGAGCGCCTCGTCGACGAGCTCGGACGCAGGTGGGAGAGTCCCCTCCTCCTCGAGCCGGGCGACGGCGGACAGCAACCCCTCGCGCAGCGCGTCGACCTGGGCGTCGGTGCGCTCACCGGGCTGCGCGAGCTCGAGGGTCAGCGCCTCCCGGCTGACGCCCAGGGTGCAGGCGGCGTCGTCGACCCCGACCAGCACGAGGCGCTCGGTGAGACCCTCGATGCCGTCGGCCTGCGACGTGACCGGACGCTCGACGCACGCGTCGGCCGGTCGCAGCGGCTCGAAGTCGCCTCCCCCCTGCGCCACCTGTACGCCGAGCACGCCGGCCACCAGCACCAACGCGACCACCGGCAGGCCGACAGCGCGGGCGGCGCGCAC
>CALRVO020000462.1:0-3851 GCA_943371595.1 Sphingomonas paucimobilis | reverse complement strand
GGACGGGGTTCGACGTCCGCTCCCGCCCGATGGTCGAGGAGCTGGCGTCGGACTGGGTCGCGGAGCAGAACGAGCCGAAGCCGTGGGTCGGGAACACCTCGGCCTCGTCGGGCAGCAGCTCGACCAGCCGGTGCGCCGACGCGTGCTGGTGGCGCACGAGGTCGTGGGTGTGCTCGGCACCGAGCAGGTCGGGTCGACCGGTGGCGCCGTAGAGCAGCGAGCCCCCGGAGAAGACGCCGAGATCGGTGTCGGCGGTCTCGTCACGCAGCGCGTAGGACAGGTGGGTGAAGGTGTGTCCCGGGGTGGCGACCACCGTGACCCGCATGCGCGGGCCGACCTCGACGACGTCCCCGTCGGCGACCGGGGTGCGGTCGAAGGAGACCTCGTCGGCACCGTTGACGAGGTAGGCGGCCCCGGTCGCCTGAGCCAGGGCGAACCCACCGGTGACGTAGTCGTTGTGGATGTGCGTCTCGAAGACGTGGGTGAGCCGTACGCCGTGCTCGTCGAGCAGCGCGAGCACCCGGTCGATGTCACGCTGAGGATCGATCACGAAGGCGACGTCGCCGTCGTGCACGAGGTAGCTGCGGTCCCCCAGGGTCGGGGTCTCGATCGGGACGACGGTCAGCCCGCTCATCGCCCTGCCACCGCCCGGGAACCGCCGACCGCACTCCGCCCGGACCCGATCCAGGCGCTGGTGCCGCCGCGCACGTTGACGGCCTCGAAGCCCTCCGCCGCCAGCACGTCGACCATCGCGGCGCTGCGTCGGCCCGAGGCACAGATGACGAGCACCGGCCGGGTGCGGTCGAGCTCGTCGAGACGGGCCGTCAACCGACCCATGGGGATGTTGAGGGCGCCGGGGACGTGACCCGCGGCGTACTCGCCGATCTCCCGCACGTCCACGACGGCTGCGCCGGCCTCGAGCGCCCGCGCCAGCTCGTCGATGTCGATCTCCTCCATCGAGGCGTCCTTCCTGAGGTGACTTCCGACCCTTGACAAGAACCCCCCAGGGGGTTCCGTCGAGAACGGTAGCACAACCCCCCAGGGGGTTACGCGCGGTCGACCTTGGCCACCGTCAGGAGCACCGCGGAGTCCTCGACGGCCTCGAGGGCGTGGCGGGAGTCCGGGATGGTGAGGAGATCCCCCGGCGACCCGTTCCACCGGACGTCGCCCGCCACCAGGGTCACCCGGCCGTGCAGCACCTGGAGGGTGGCCTCGCCGGGGTTCTCGTGCTCGTCGAGGTGGCAGCCCGCCTTCAGGGCGATCAGGGTCTGACGCAGGACGTGCTCGTGGCCCCCGTAGATCGTGTGGGCACTGCGTCCGCTCGACGCGGCGCGTGCGGTCTCGAGGTGCTGGCGGACCAGGGCGGTCAGTGACTGCTTCTGCATGGGATCTCCTTGTGTGACGGCGGCGTGGTCACCCGTCTCAGCCGACCCTGTCCCAGCCCCGGCGGGGCCGGTGGGCGCCGAGCTGGTCGTCGTCACGGCTGCGGTAGACGATGTAGGGGCGTGTCAGGTAGCCGACCGGGGCGCTGAAGACGTGCACGAGCCGGGTGAACGGCCAGAGCGCGAAGAGGCCGAAGGCGACGAGCGCGTGCAGCTGGAACCCGAGCGGGGCGTCGGCCATGAGCTCGGGGTCCGGGTTGAAGGCCAGGAACGAGCGGAACCAGACCGACACGCCCTCGCGGTAGTCGTACTCGCCGCTGATCGTCAGGATGGAGCCGGCGACGGTGTTCCACATCCCCAGGGCGATCACGACCGCCAGGAAGGCGTACATGACCTTGTCCATCCGGGTCGTGGCGGAGAAGACCGGTCCGGTGGTGCGGCGGCGGTAGACGAGGATCGCGAGGCCGAGCACGGTCATCACGCCGGCGATCAGTCCTCCCCCGACCGCGACCACGTGGTAGGTGTGCTCGCTGACGCCGAGGGCGTCGGTCCACGCCTCGGGGACGAGCAGCCCGATGACGTGCCCGCCGATGACCCCCAGCATCCCGAAGTGGAACAGCGGGCTGCCGATGCGCAGCAGCCGGTTCTCGTAGAGCTGCGAGGAGCGGGTGGTCCAGCCGAACTTGTCGTACCGGTACCTCCACAGGTGACCGACCACGAACGTCGCCAGGCACAGGTAGGGGACGATCACGAACAGGAACTCGGTCATGCGCGCACTCCCGGGAAGGACGGCATCGGCAGCGGGGTCGCGCCGGGGCTGAACTGCGGGGCGGCGAACGGCGCCAGCCCGACCTCCTCCTCGGGTGGACCCTCGGCGGCGAGGCGTCGTACGGCGTCCCGCTCGTCGCCCCGCAGCGGCGGGAGCGTGGTGGTCACCGCGTCGAGCAAGGGCGCCCACGGTGAGCTCATGTCACGCAGGGAGAGGCGGAGCAGCTCGAGACCGGCTCGGTGGTCGAGGATCAGGTCACGCCCCAGCGCCTGGTCGCCGGTGGCCGCGAACTCGAGGACGACGCAGAGGTGGTCGGGCAGCTCCCCTCCCGACGACTCCGGGTCGAGCACGAAGCCTGCCGAGAGGTAGGTCTGCTTGAAGCGCAGCAACGCCATCCCCCGCTTGCGGGTGTCGCCGTGGGCGAAGTAGGTCAGGAACAGGTTGCAGCGCCTGCGGCTGTCGAACGTCTCCACGTAGTCGGCCTGGAGCACGGGCAGCGGCGTCACCTCGAGATGGTCCAGGAAGCCTCGCAGCGAGTCGCCGATCGCCGGTGGCAGGCCGGCGGCGACCGACCGCAGCAGGTCGACCCTCGCGAGCAGGGCCGGGTCGGGGTAGTCGAGCAGGAGCGAGACCGACTGCCAGACCGCGGTCAGCTGTGCCGCGGGCAGGGCCGGCTGAGGGCGCCGGGCGCTCACGTCTCGCTCCCCTTCGGCGGGAACAGACCGGGGGGTGAGCCCTTGCCGTCCCAGTTGAGCAGGTTGACCCGGGAGCCCTTCTGCTCGGGTCCGGCGAGCGTGTCGGAGGTCTGGCGGTCGTGGAGCATCTGGAAGTTCTCGACCGCGATGGGTGTGGGGGCACCCGAGCCCTCGCCGAAGAGGTCGTTCTGCCCGCCGCCGTACTCGGAGACCGAGCACTCGGTGGACAGCTCCTCCAGGGAGTGGGCCTGCTCGGCGTGGGCGGGTGGGATGACGTAGCGCTCGTCGTACTTGGCGATCGCGAGGAGCCGGTACATGTCGTACATGTCCTCCTCTGTCATGCCGACCGCGGCCGGGATCGACCCGTCGGGGTCGCGACCCATGTTGATGTCGCGCATGTAGCAGCGCATCGCGGCCAGCTTCTTCAGCACGGCGTCCACCGGGGCGACGTCGCCGGCGGTGAAGAGCTCGGCGAGGTACTCGACCGGGATCCGCAGGGCGTCGATCGCGGCGAAGAGGTTGCCCTTGTCCTCGGCGTCCTCACCGGTCTCCGCGACGACGTCCACGACGGGCGACAGGGGCGGGATGTACCAGACCATCGGCATGGTGCGGTACTCCGGGTGCAGCGGCAGGGCGACCTTGTAGGTGTTGATGAGCGCGTAGATCGGGGACCGTTGGGCAGCGTCGATCCAGTCGCGGGCGATGCCGGCCTTCTCGGCCTCGCGGATGACCTCGGGGTCGTGCGGGTCGAGGAAGACGTCGCGTTGCGCCTCGTAGAGCCCGTGGTCGTCGGTCGTGGAGGCGGCCTCGAGCACCTTGTCGGCGTCGTACAGCATCAGACCGATGTAGCGGAGCCGGCCCACGCAGGTCTCGGCGCACACCGTGGGGAGCCCCACCTCGATGCGGGGGAAGCAGAAGGTGCACTTCTCGGCCTTGCCGATGCGGTGGTTGAAGTAGATCTTCTTGTAGGGGCAGCCGGAGACACACATGCGCCAGCCGCGGCAC
>CALRVO020000461.1:0-3854 GCA_943371595.1 Sphingomonas paucimobilis | reverse complement strand
GCCGCCGAACCGCGGCGCGCCTCGCGCAGGATCGCCTCGACGGGGGCGGGGCCGACGGGCAGGTCGTCCCAGTGCTTCTCGAGATCGGTCATGAGGTTGCTCCCTCGGTGGAGTCGGTGGAGTCGGTGGAGGCGGGCGCGAAGTCGGGCTTCAGGTCGGTGAGGTGGTCGTCGGCGGCCAGCTGGGCCAACGACCGCGAGAGCCGGCTCTTGACGGTGCCGGCCGGTACGCCGAGCGCCTCGGCGGTCTGCTGCTCGCTCAGCCCGGTGAAGTAGCGCAGCACGACCACGTCGCGGTTGACCTTGCTCAGCCCGGCCAGGGCCCGGTGCACGGCGTCGGCGGTGTCGACGTCGGCCATCTCGTCGCGGGCCGCCCCACCGCCACGCCCCGTCTCGGGCAGCCGCTCGGACGGCTTCTCGCCCCACCAGCGCCGCCGCTTGCTGTCGCGCAGGCAGTTGAGCAGCACCCGGTAGACGTAGGCCGCCCGGTTGTCGGCCGCGGCCACGGTCGGCCACGCGGTGTAGCAGCGCACCAGTGTCGTCTGCGCGAGGTCCTCGGCCTCGTGGAGCGGGCAGCCGAGGAAGGCCGCGGAGCGGACCAGCGTGCTCCACGACTCGCGCACGTAGGCCGCGTAGTCGGCGTCGTGGTCCATCGGTTCCTCTCGTCGCGGGTCGAACCGGTGTGCGTTCTGCCGTACGACGGGCCGCACCGTCTCGTAGGTTCCACCCGATCGCCACCAGATGTGGGCGGATGCCACGATGACCTCATGCCGAGCGACCAGCGCGACCTCGACCTCGTCCTCTTCGGTGCCACCGGGTTCACCGGCGGCCTCACCGCCGACTACCTCGCCGAGCACGGCCCCAGCGGCCTGCGCTGGGCGCTGGCCGGTCGCACCCGGGCCAAGCTCGAGGCGGTCCGCGACCGGCTCGCCGCCGCCCACCCCGACCTGGGCGAGCTCGAGATCGTCGTGGTCGACGCGGGCGACCAGGCGGCCCTCGCCGACGTCGTACGCCGCGCCAAGGTCGCCGTCACGACGGTGGGGCCGTACCAGCAGCTCGGCGGCCCGCTGGTCGCGGCGTGCGCCGAGACCGGCACCGACTACGTCGACCTGACCGGCGAGCCCGAGTTCGTCGACACGACCTACGTCGCCCAGCACAAGACCGCGGAGGCCAGCGGCGCCCGCATCGTGCACGCCTGCGGCTTCGACTCGATCCCGCACGACCTCGGCGCCTACTTCACCATCCAGCAGCTGCAGGCCGGGGGCGCCGACGGCGAGCCGATCCGCCTGCGCGGCGTCGTCCGGGCCGCCGGCACCGCCTCGGGCGGCACGTTCCACTCCGCCATGGGCGCGTTCGCGCGCGCCAAGCAGATGGCGGCGGCGGCCAAGGCCCGTCGCCGTGCCCAGGGCAAGCCCGCCGACGGACGCAGCTCACGCCCCGTGGCCGGCAAGCCGCACCGCGACTCGGTCCTCGGCTACTGGCTGCTGCCGCTGCCGACGATCGACCCGCAGGTCGTCGCCCGCAGCGGGGCCGCGCTGCCGGCGTACGGCCCCGACTTCCGCTACTCCCACTACGTCGGCACCAAGACGCTGCGCTACGCCGCCGGCGGCCTGGCCGGGGTCTCCCTCATCGGCCTGGCCGCGCAGGTCCCGCCGGCGCGCAACTTCCTGCTCAAGAAGGTCCCGCAGGGCCAGGGCCCCGACGAGGCCAAGCGTGCGAAGTCGTGGTTCACCGTCGACTTCGTCGCCGAGGCCGGCGACCGCACTCTGCACACCCGGGTCAGCGGCGGCGACCCCGGCTACGGCGAGACCGCCAAGATGCTCGCCGAGTCGGCCCTGTGCCTGGCCTTCGACGACAACCCGCCCACTGCGGGGTGCGTGACCACCGCCCAGGCGATGGGCGACAACCTGCTCGCCCGGCTGCGCGCGCAGGGCATCCGCTTCGAGGTCCTCGACTGAGCGTGGACCTGGGCTGAGCCGCGCCCCCGGGCGGTCCTGGCAGGGATGCTCGCCCGGGGCGCGGAGAAGTCGAGGGGGCTGGTCGTCCGGATCTCCCTCCCTTGGATCCCCGTCCGCAACAGCAGCGGCGCGCTCCCTCCCTCGGGACGCCGTCACCTTGCCCCCTCGACACCTCCAGCATGGCTGTGCCGCCACCGCAAACGCAGGGGCGCAGGTCACGCTGCGACCGGGACCTTCGTCATCACCGCCCGGACGCCCGGCGGACCTGCCGAGTCCGCTCGCGACGTGCGGGCGGGACCTTCGACCCTGGGACGCCCGCCCGGAGCGGCACACGATGGGGCGATGAGGTCCTTCCACGATCCCGCGGTGCTCGACCACGCCGACTGCGAGCGACTGCTGCGTGCCGGCATCTTCGGCCGGGTCGCGCTGACCACGCCCGGTGGGCCCGAGATCGTGCCCGTCCACTACCGGGTGATGCACGACGAGATCGTCGTGCGGACCGAGACCCGCACCCTGCTGGCCCGGTGGGCCCACCGGGCCCAGGTCTCCTTCGAGGTCGACCTCGTCGACTACGTGCGCTGGGCGGGCTGGAGCGTGGTGGCCCGCGGGGTCGCCACCGTCGTGGCCGACGAGGCCGGTGACGGCTCCGGGATCTACGACGGTCCGCGCCCGCAGGACGAAGCAGACCGCTACGCGCTGGTGCGACTGCCGTGGACGTCGCTCACCGGCCGCCAGCTCGGGCGCGGCGACACCTGGGCGACGGCGCCCGGGCGCAGCCTCTCGCTCTGACCGAGCACGAGCAGGGGTCACCCTGCTCCGCCCCTGGATCGCTGGCGGCGACCGCCGACTCAGGCGCCGTCGACGGCGTCCTCGATGACCTCGGCCAGCCGCAGGGACAGGGTCTTCTCGAGATAGAGGTGGGCCCCGGCGTCGAGCGCCCGCTGGGCCTGCCTGAGCTCCTGGAACCCCGAGAGCACGATGATCTTGGCGTCGGGCGCGGCCTCCCGCAGGCACGGCAGCGCCTCGATGCCGTCCATCGTGGGCATCCCGAGGTCGAGCAGCACCACGTCGGGCTGGAGCCGGCCCACGACCTCGATGCCCGAGCGGCCGTCGCCCGCGGAACCGATGACCCGGATCCGCCCGGACTGCGCGAGCTGGGCCTCGATGAGCTCACGGATCTCGACACGGTCGTCGATCACCACGACACCGATGTCGGTGGCTGCCACGGTCTGGTCCATGTGACCCCCTCCAGGTCAGAGCCATGGTGTCAGATGGCGGGTGGTCGCGCTGCGCGCGCGCCGGACGAGGGCTGCGCGGGTGGCGCTATCGTGGGCCCCGGGTCTCCCTCCCGTGCCGACACCCGGGTGTCGGCGGTCTCTGCCGGTCGTGCGACGTGTCCTCCCCGCTCGCGAGCGAGGGGGTGTGACGCGGTGGTCTGGTCGCCGGAGCGGGACGCCCCACCGGTCGTGCACCCACGGCCCGCACCGCACGAGGTGCCGTGGCGCGGGTTCGTGCTCTGGGCCCTGCTGTACGCCGCCCTGGCCGTCGCCGGTCGCGTGACGGCCGCCGAGCCGGACGGGCTGGGCGTGGTCTGGCCCACGGCGGGCGTCGCGTTCCTGTGGCTGCTCGCGCAGCCGACGACCGCGCGGCGCCGGGTCTGCCTGGCGGTCGTCGCCGTCGAGCAGGGCGCACTCCTGCTGGCGATGGGGGTCCCGGTCGCGGCGGCCGCCGTGGTCGTCGGGGCCACCGTCGTGCAGACCGTGGTCGCGGTGGCCCTGCTCGGCCGGTGGTGCGGGTCGCTGCTGGGCGCCGGGGGAGACACGAGCGTGCACGACCTGGGGGTCCTCGTCCGGGGCAGCCTCGCGGTCGTCCTCGCCACCCTCCTCGGCGCGGCCGT
>CALRVO020000460.1:0-3860 GCA_943371595.1 Sphingomonas paucimobilis | reverse complement strand
CCTTCGTCGTCGAGAGCCCCCGCTGGGGCGGTCCGGTCGCGGGACTGTTGACCGGCTGCGACGCGCTGCTGCGGCGTACGCCGTGGGTGGCGGTGCTCGCGGTCGACATGCCGTGGGTGACCTCGAGCACCCTGCGCCGGTTGCGCGAGGCCGCCACCGGGCACGACGGCGCCGTGCTCGTCGACCCCGACGGACGCCGCCAGCTCGCCCTGGTCGTCGACCGTGCCCGGCTCGAGGCGGTCCGGCCCGACCACGAGGGCCAGCACAACCATCCCCTCCACCGGCTGCTGTCCCTGCTCGACCTGGCCGAGGTGGCCGCGCAGGGGCGCGAGCACCGCGACATCGACACCTGGTCCGACCTGCGCGACGGCCGCGCCTGACCCGTCGGGCCCGCCTGACCCGCCGGCCCGGGCGGACTACACCCCTCCCCCTGTTGCGATCCACGACGGTTCGTGTCCAGGGTGGTCCCGTGAACCTCCACGACTGGATCGATGAGCTGTGCGACGTGCTCGACCTCGAGACCGAGGTCGACGAGGGGTTGCTCAACGACCTCGCCGAGCTGTCCCACGACCGGGTCGACGTGCACGCGGGCCCCGTCACCGCCTACCTGCTGGGGTACGCCGCGGGGGGCCGCGGCGCCGGACCGGCCGTGGTCGAGGCGCTGGCGGCCCGGGCCCAGACGCTCGCCGAGAGCTGGGACCGCCCGGCGAGCGCCCCCGACCCCGACGACGTCGACGACCCGGTGCCGGTCGACCCGACGCTCGACCTGGCCCTCGACCTCGACGACCTCGACACCGAGGACGCCCGATGAGGGCCGTGTTCGCCGACGGCGCCGGCGGGCCCGAGATCCTGTCGGTCCAGGAGGTCCCCGACGTCGAGCCCGGTCCGGGCGAGGTCGCGATCGAGGTCGCGGCCACCGCGGTCAACCGAGCCGACACCCTGCAGCGCCAGGGCTTCTACCCGCCGCCGCCCGGGGCCAGCGACGTGATCGGCCTCGAGTGCAGCGGCACCGTCGTGGCGCTCGGCGAGGGCGTCCACGACTGGGCGGTGGGCGACGAGGTGTGCGCGCTGCTGGCGGGTGGCGGCTACGCCTCGCGGGTCGTCGTACCGGCCGGGCAGGTCATGCCGGTGCCCGCCGGGGTCGACCTGGTGCACGCCGCGGCACTGCCCGAGGTGGCCTGCACGGTGTGGTCCAACGTGTTCATGGTCGCGGGACTCAAGCCCGAGGAGTCGTTCCTGGTGCACGGCGGGGCCGGCGGCATCGGCACCTTCGCCATCCAGCTGGCGCACACCCTCGGGTCGCGGGTGTTCACCACCGGCGGCACCGCCGACAAGCTCGCCTTCTGCGCCGACCTCGGCGCCGACGTGACGATCAACTACCGCGACGACGACTTCGTCGCGGTGGTGAAGGCCGAGACCGACGGCGCCGGCGTCGACGTCATCCTCGACAACATGGGCGCCTCCTACCTCGGCCGCAACGTCAACGCCCTGGCCACCGAGGGGCGGCTCGTCGTCATCGGCATGCAGGGCGGCACCAAGGGCGAGCTCGACCTCTCGCGGCTGCTGGCCAAGCGCGGCGCCGTGATCGCGACGTCGCTGCGAGGTCGCCCGGCGGCCGGCAAGGCCGCCATCTGCGCCTCGGTCGTCGAGCACGTGTGGCCGCTGGTCGCCGACGGCTCGATCCGCCCGATCGTCGAGCAGACGATGCCGCTGGAGGACGTGCGCCGGGCGCACGAGCTGATGGACGCGGGCAGCCACACCGGCAAGATCGTGCTCACCCTGTGATCGCTACGGTGGCCCCATGAGCGAGCAGCAGCAGCCGCAGCCCGACCAGCCGGGTGACCAGCCGGCCGACCAGTCGGCCGAGCAGGAGCAGCACGTCGTGATCATCGGCCCCGACGGCAAGGCGATCGGCGCCGTGCCGGCCTCCGCGCTGTCTGGTGGCGACGACGGTGACGAGGGTGACGACGACGGCGAGCGCAACCTCACCGACCTGGTCGAGCAGCCGGCCAAGGTGATGCGGATCGGCAGCATGATCCGCCAGCTCCTCGAGGAGGTGAAGGCCGCGCCGCTCGACGAGGCCAGCCGCGCCCGTCTCAAGGAGATCCACGCCTCCTCGATCAAGGAGCTCGAGCAGGGCCTGGCCCCCGAGCTGGTCGAGGAGCTGCAGCGGCTCTCGCTGCCCTTCGCCGACGACACCGTCCCGTCCGAGGGCGAGCTGCGCATCGCCCAGGCCCAGCTGGTGGGCTGGCTCGAGGGGCTCTTCCACGGCATCCAGACCGCGATCTACGCCCAGCAGATGGCCGCGCGCGCCCAGTTCGAGCAGATCCGCCGGGCCCTGCCGCCCGGGATGGGGCTGCCCGGCCAGCCGGGTCAGCCCGGACAGCCCGGCGCGCAGCCGGGAGCGGCGGGCCAGCCCGACGACGGACCCGGCAGCAGCGGGATGTACCTCTAGCTAGGAGGCCGAGCGGCCCATCCGGCGTACGACGAGGAGGGCGAGCACGCCCACGATGACCAGCGCCAGGCCCGGCGCGGCGGCGCGGTCGAAGGACTGGTCGTCGTCGAGGGCGGGGCAGGAGTCGCCCGCATCGAGGTCGACCGCGTCGCCGGTGTCGGGGCACAGGAAGCCGACGTCCTCGACGGGCGTGGCGGGCTCCTCGGCGCGGCCGGGCGGGCGCCCCTCGCCGTACTGGGCGGTGAGGTCGGCGAGCACCGCGTCGTCGGCCAGCGCGACGGAGCGGCAGTTGGCGACGTAGTCGGCGCCGTCGACGGTCGCGGTGAAGACCCGCAGCCGCTTGTCGATCGTGGACGGCGCGGTGGTCTCGGGCGCGGCGGGCGTCGTGGTCGGCTGCGCGGGGGTCCCCTGCTGCTGCTGGGCGCCACCGGCGCCCTGGCCCTGCTGGGCCTGACCCTGACCGATCCCCGTCTGGCCGCACGACTCGAGCGCGACCCGGGACCGCACGGTCACGCGCTCGGTGGTGATCTCACCGGGGCCGTAGACCATGGCGACGTCGACCTGGTAGCGGCGCACCGGGGCGGGCCCGTCGACCTCGATCCGGGGCGGCCGGACGAAGGTGCCGGTGAAGACGACCTGCTCGGCGTCGGCCCGCTGGGGCGCCGTACGACCACCTGCGTCGGCGGCGCCGGCGGGCGCCCATCCGAGGAGCAGCCCGACGGCCAGGGCGCCGACGAGGGCACCCCACAGGGCACGCCACGGGGCACGGGGGGCTGAGGTCATGGGTCTCATCACAACAGATCGGAGCCGATCGCGACCAGTCGGGCCAGGGTCTGCGCGACCCCGTCGGCGTCGTGGGACGGGGCCACGTGGTCGGCGGCGGCCAGCACCGTGGGGTGGGCGTTGGCGACGGCGTACGACGTGCCGGCCCACGCCAGCATGGGCAGGTCGTTGGGCATGTCGCCGAAGGCGACGGTGTCGGCGGCGCCCACCCCGAGGTCGCCGCACACCTCAGCCAGGGCCCCGGCCTTGGTCACGCCGGGGGCGCTGATCTCGACCAGGCCCGGCATCGACCAGGTGACCGTCACCGCGTCGCCGACCGCGGCCAGGACCTGCTCGGGCAGCGCGGCGGGGTCGAGGTCGCGGTGGCGGACCAGCAGCTTGGTCACGCTGTCGCTCCACTGCTCGGCCAGCGGCCCGACCCGGGTGGTCAGGTCGTCCTTGAAGGCGGCGGTCTCGACCGCGATGCCGGCGAGGTCCTCGACCGCGAAGAGCACGCCGGGCACGGCCGCGCGGACCGCCTCGACCACCTCGAGGCCGAGGGTGCGCTCGATGCCGTGCAGGCGGCGTACGGCGCCGGCCGCGACGTCGTAGATCACCGCGCCGTTGCCGGCGACGGCCAGCC
>CALRVO020000459.1:0-3884 GCA_943371595.1 Sphingomonas paucimobilis | reverse complement strand
TCCTCGGTGGGCTCCTCGGTCGGGTCCTCGGTGGGCTCGACCGGCGGCGGTGCCGGCGGCTCCTCGGACTGGCTCTCCTCGGTCTCGGCCGGGGGAGCCGACGACGAGGGCGCCGGGGCGGACGTCGTGCGCCCGGCGGCCGGGGTGCGCGCCGGGTCGGTCCCCCCGGCGGTCGGCGTCTCGTCGTCGCCGAGCAGCAGGAAGCCGCCGGCGACGACCACGGCGAGCAGCAGCACCGCGGCGACCGGCAGCAGCCAGGCCGGACGCCGGCGGGTGTCGTCGGGCTGGGACGCCGGGGTGGGGACGGGCGTCGGCTCCGCCGGCGTGGGCACGCCGACCGACGCCGCCGCGACGGCCGCTGCCGGCAGCACGACCGTGGCGTCGGACCGCGCGCCCGCGGGCGCGTCGAGGTGCAGGTCCCGCAACGTGCGGGCGGCGTGCGCCATCGTCCAGCGCGCGTCGGGGTCGCGGTCCATCATCCGGTTGATCGCCTCGGTGAGCTGCCCGGCCTGCCGGGGGAGCGGCGCCGACGTCGTCGCGATCGTGGTGAGCAGAGCGATCGCGTTGCCCTGCTCGGGATAGGGCGGGTGGCCCTCGACGGCGGCGTAGAGCGTCGCGCCGAGCGCCCACACGTCGGCGGGCAGGCCCGGCTCCTGGCCGCGGGCGATCTCGGGGGCGAAGTACGCCGGGGTGCCGGTGATCAGACCGGTGCGGGTCAGCTGCGGGTCGCCCTGGGTGCGGGAGATGCCGAAGTCGGTGATCTTCACCAGGTCGTCGTCGGTCACCAGGATGTTGCCCGGCTTGACGTCGCGGTGCATCGTGCCGGCGGCGTGGGCGGCCGCCAGCCCGTCGGCGGCCTGAGCGCCGATCCGGGCCACGCGCTCGGGGTCGAGCCGGCCCTCCTCGGCCAGGATCTCCGCCAACGTGCGCGACGGCACGTACTCCATGACCAGCCAGTTGTGGTCGTCGTCCTCGACGGCGTCGAACACCGACACGACGTGCGGGTGGTTGAGCGCGGCCGACGACCGGGCCTCGCGCAGCGCCCGGTTGACGTCGGACGTCGTCTCGCCGGGCAGGCGGCCGACCTGCTTGACCGCCACCTGGCGTCCGAGCACCTCGTCGCGGCACAGCCAGACCGTGCCCATCCCGCCGTGGCCGACGGCGCGCAGCACGGCGTAGCGGCCGGCGATCGTCCTCGGGCTCATGTCGCTTCCTCCCGTCGCCTCGCGGCGGTCTGCGACACGGTTACTTGATGACCGCGTCGATGGTCTTCTTCAGCGCGCCGGGCTGTGACGGCTTGGTAGGAGCCTTGGCCCGGGCGTCGAGCATCTCCTGGCCGATCTGCTGCAGGACCGTGCGGCTCAGGCCCTCCCGCACCTGGGGGAACCACTCCTGCTCCTCCTCCTCGATGTGGTGCCGGACGTTCTCGATCAGCACCGTTGTCTTGGCTGTGAACCGCTCGGCGTCGGGCTTCATCGCGACGAGCTCCATGACGAGCACGTCGGCGACGTGGTGCTCCTCGTAGGACTCCAGGACGTCGTCCTCCAGGGCGGGGAGCAGCTCACGCACCCGCGGGTACATGACCTCGTTCTCGAGGTAGGTGTGCACCGTCAGCAGCTCGACCATCCGGTCGACGAGCTGGCCCTTGCGGACGTGGGCGTCGGGACCGAGCTTCTCGAAGTCCTTGAACGTCTTGAGGATGGCTTTGTGGTCGTCCTTGAGCAGCACGACGGCGTCGGTCGACATGGGATCCCCTGGTGTGTCGTGGTGGTGGAGGCGGACCTTCCACGCTAAGGCGGCTCCGGGGCTGTTGATTCACCCGTACAGACCAGTGCAGCGTCGCCAGGGGGACCTCAGCGGTCGATCAGCTGCTCCATCGCGTCGGAGTAGCGGTGGCCCTGCACCTCGACGGCCGCGACGGCGCTCTCGATCTCGGCGAGGTCGCTGGCGGTGAGGTCGACGTCGGCGGCCCCGACGTTCTCCTCGACCCGCGACGTACGACGGGTGCCGGGGATCGGCACGATCCACGGCTTCTGCGCCAGCAGCCAGGCGAGCGCGACCTGGCCGGGCGTGGCGCCCTTGGCCGTGGCGATGCGGGCGAGCAGGTCGACGACGGCCTGGTTGGCCGCGATCGCGTCGGGGCTGAAGCGCGGCATCGACGTACGGATGTCGCTGCTGTCGAACGTCGTGTCGCTGGTGATCGCCCCGGTGAGGAAGCCGCGGCCCAGGGGGCTGAACGGCACCAGGCCGATGCCGAGCTCCTCGAGGACGGGGATGATCTCGGGCTCGAGGTCGCGCCACCACAGGGAGTACTCGCTCTGCAGCGCGGTGACCGGCTGGACGGCGTGGGCGCGACGGATCGTGTCGACCCCGGCCTCCGACAGGCCGAAGTGGCGCACCTTGCCGGCGGCGACCAGCTCCTGCACCGCCCCGGCGACCTCCTCGATCGGCACTGCCGGGTCGACCCGGTGCTGGTAGCACAGGTCGATGTGGTCGACGCCGAGGCGCCGCAACGAGCCGTCGACGGCGGCACGGACGTGGTCGGGCCGGCTGTCGACCCCACCGGTCTGCCTGCCGTCGGCGTCGAAGGCGAAGCCGAACTTGGTGGCGATGACGACCTGGTCACGCACCGGGGCCAGGGCGGCGCCGACGAGCTCCTCGTTGACGAACGGCCCGTAGACCTCGGCGGTGTCGAAGAACGTGACCCCGAGGTCGACGGCGTCGCGGATGACCTTCGTCATCTCGGTGACGTCGCTGGCCGGGCCGAAGCCGTGGCTCATGCCCATGCAGCCGAGACCGATCGCGGAGACCTCGAGGCCCTGTCCGAGAGTGCGGGTTTCCATGTCCCCGACCGTACGACGAGACCCTGAGCGCAGCCGGTCCGGGGACGCGTCGTGAGCCCGCCCCGCGGTCACCAGGTCCAGCGGATCCCGAACCTCCCGGGGCCGAACCCGCGCACGACGTGGTGGACACCGGTGCCGACGGGCTCGACCTCGCGCTCGTCCAGGACCCCGCCCTCGCGCTGCTCGTAGACGGTGCAGGTGGAGGGCAGTCGTTCGGGGTGGAAGCGCACCCACAGCACCGACTCGGGGCTCGGCCGCAGGACGACCAGCTCGTACTGGCGCTCCTCGACGTCGCCCTGCACGCCCACGAACTGGTGCTCGGTCACCGCTGTCTCCCCGCGGCGCAGCGCCCGGTCGAGCACGAGCTCGGCGGCGTACATCCCCGAGGCCGGCGACCACAGCACCCGCCCGAGGCGGCCGCCGGCGACCACCCGCAGGTCGGGCGGGTCCGGCGTGGGGTCGTCGACCTTGAGCCAGATGACCGCACGCTGGGCGCCGTCGACCCGGGCGTGCCACATCATCCGGTTGGAGGTCAGGCACACCCGTCCCTCACGGTCGAGGTCGACCGCGAGCTGGCCGCCGTTGCTGAACAGCTGACGGTGGACCGGGTCGTCGATGACGCGCCGGACCTCGTCCTCGTCGAGCGGCCGCTCGACCAGGACGTCGAACGGACGGGAGCGGTCGGGGGCCGGGCGGCGCGAGGGGCCGACGAGCGCCGTCAGCTCGCCGGGGGACAGGCCGAGCAGCGACTCGAGCTCGGCGATGGCGTCCAGGGAGGTCCCGCGCTCGGGACGACGCTGACCCGAGCGCCAATAGCTCAGGGTGCTCACACTGACCGGGTTCGAACGTTCCCGCAGGCGCCCCGCCAGCCACTGCAGGGTCACGCCCCGCGCGCGGATGGCCGCGGCGAGCCGTTCGCCGAACTCCTCCTCGGCGGGCTCCACCTCGCCGAGCGCCCCCGATGCCTCGTCCACGGCGCCATTTTCACACCTGCGGCGCCCCGGTAAGTGGACAACGGTTCCCTACGGTGGCCTTCTCGCC
>CALRVO020000458.1:0-3888 GCA_943371595.1 Sphingomonas paucimobilis | reverse complement strand
TTCGGCGTTGACCTCGACGAGGGTCAGGAAGTGCTGCTGGTCGTCGGGCCCGGCTGCTGAAGCGAGCTCGCTGAAGCCCCGGACCACGGCGAGCGTGTCGCGGAAGTCGTTCATGAACGCCGTGCCGGAGCTGTCTCCAGGGGTCTGGGCGGAGCCGTCCGACGACAGGCTCCCGGGCAGCTCTCGGACGACGTCGGCGAAACCCACGAGCGTGCCGGAACCGGTGTGGAGGGCGGTGAGCTGGACCAGTGCCCAGAACCGGCTTCCGTCCTTGCGGACCTGCCACCCGGCGTGGTGCGCAGTCCCCTCGCGTCGAGCCTGGTCCAGGCACGCCTGCGGGAAGCCGTGGCGCCGGTCCTCGACGGTGCACAGGAACGAGGACTGCTGACCGACCGCCTCGTCGTGGGAGTAACCCAGGAGTCGCTCGGCGCCTGCGCTCCACGACTCGACGACCCCGTCGGGCGACAGGCCGATCAGGCAGGAACCGTGGGGAGTCCCGGCGTCGACGTGCTGCGTGGTCAGGGCCGAGCCACCGGTCGGGCAGCGGGGGTGGGGCTGGTGGCGCCACCGAGATCCAACGGCTCGAGGTGCTCTCGCAGGTGCGCGAGCACCTCGGCCAGGGTCTCGAGCACGGTGATCGAGCCGCACGGGAGCAGCACCCGGTAGATGCCGGCGCCCAGGTTCGCGGCGGGCTCGTCGATCGACGGCAGGCTCGACTCGACACGGGTGCCGTCGGTCAGGGTCAGGACCGCTACCCAGTTCACGCGCACCGCCGTGGTGGGTGATCGGAGAGGGGCCCCGAGAGGTCGAGGTTGGGGGTGGACATCGACTGCTCCATCGTGCCGAGAACCAGCAGCGGTCGGAGCACGGACCGCACAGGCGCCTATCCACACCTGTAGGGAGGGTATGCCGGGGCGGCCTCGTGTGCCAAGAGGGCGGCGCCGCGTGCGTGCTACGGTCATCCGACCGAGGGTCCCTCGCGCCGCGGGTGGCGCCACCACCGGCGAACGCTGCGGCGCCGCACGCGGTGCAGTCAGGATCGCAAGGCCATGTCCCAGCACGATCGTCATCCAGGTGAAGCCGCCGACCCGGGGCCGCTCGACCTGGCCACCGCGTACGCCGAGCTGCAGAACCTCGTGCTCGGCGCTCCCGACGTCGCGGACTTCCTCCACGAGCTCACCGTGCTGGCCGCCGCGATCGTGCCCGGCACCCACTGCGGCATCACCCTGCGGCGTGACGGACAGGTCGCCAGCGTCGCAGGCAACGGCGCGGTGGCCATGCGCATGGACGAGATCCAGTACCTCGGCGGGCGCGGACCCTGCCTGCAGTCGATGAACACCTCCGTGCGCGTGGATGTGCCCGACATGACCCGTGAGCACCGGTGGGGTGACTACCGGGTCCACGCCCTGGCCAACGGGATCCGCAGCGTGGTCTCGCTCCCCCTGGCCGTCGACGGGTACACGGTCGGGGCGCTCAACCTCTTCGGCACCGAGGTCAGGGCGTTCGGCGAGCAGGACGTGGCCCGGGCCCAGGCGTTCACCGACCAGGCGGCCACCGCGCTCACGCTCCTGCTGCGCCACGCCCGGCACCTGACGCTCGACGACCAGCTGCGCGACGCGTTGGCCACCCGCGCCGTCATCGACCAGGCCCTCGGAGTGCTGATGCGGTCGCAGCAGATCGGCGCCGGTGAGGCCTTCGAGATCCTGCGGCGCGCCTCGCAGGCGAGCAACCGGAAGGTCACCGTCATCGCGGCCGAGATCGTGGAGGCCATGACCGGTCACCCTCCGGAACCGCCCCGGCCGCTGACCGACCGCCGCTAGGAGGGTCCTGCGGCGCTCGGGGCCCGGCGGCGGCGTACGGCGCGGTAGAGCTCGTCGGCCAGCCAGACGACCACCGGGAAGGTCGCGAGCACGGCGACCTGGCCGGCGTCGAGCGGCCGGGTGCCCAGCAGGTCCTGGAGCGGGGCGACGTAGATCGCGCACGCCGTGACGACGAGCTCGAAGGCGATGCCCAGCAGGAGCAGCCGGTTGGAGAGGACCCCGATGCTGAGCAGCGACACGTGGTCGGTGCGCGCGGCCATCGCCGTGCCGACCTGGCAGGCGACGATGCCGGCGAACGTCATGGTGGTGGCGGTGAGGTAGGCCTCGTGCAGGGCCGAACCGGGCCCGGTGTCGTCCCCCGGCGTCCACCCGGCCGAGTGCAGGACCCACAGGAAGCCACCGGTCACCAGCACCGCCGAGACCAGCCCGAGCAGGGCCCAGGCTCGCACCAGCATCGACCCGGTGATGATGCTCTCGCGGCGGCTGCGCGGGGGCTTGTCCATCAGGCCGGGCTCGGCCGCCTCCCGGCCCAGGGCCAGGGCGGGCAGGGTCTCGGTGCCGAGGTCGATCATCAGGATCTGGGCGACGGTGAGCCCCAGCGGGATGCTGCCACCCGAGAGTGCGAAGAGCAGGAACGGCACGATCTCGGGGATGGCGTGGGCGAAGATGTACAGGACGAACTTGCGCACGTTGTCGTAGACCCGGCGTCCCGACTCGACCGCCCGGATGATCGTGGCGAAGTCGTCGTCGGTGAGGATCATGGTGGCCGCCTCGCGGGCGACGTCGGTGCCGCTGGCGCCCATCGCGACACCGATGTCGGCGCGCCGCAGCGCCGGGGCGTCGTTGACCCCGTCGCCGGTCATCGCGACGACGTGACCGGCCGCCTGCAGCCGGGTCGCGACGCGCAGCTTGTCCTCGGGGGAGCTGCGCGCGAACACGACCTCGGCGCCGTCGTCGAGCACCGCGTCGAGGTCGGCGTCTGACAGGGCCTCGAGCTCGGTCCCGACCACCACGCGGGGCGCGCCGGCGGCACCGCCGATGCCGGCCTCCCGGGCGATGGCGCCCGCGGTGGCGCCGTTGTCGCCGGTGATGACGTGCACGGTGATGCCGGCACGGTGGGCCTTGCGCACGGCGTCGGGGACCGCGTCGCGCAGCGGGTCCGAGAGGGCGACGAACCCGAGGAGGGTCAGCTCGCGCTCGACGAGCCGCCGCTCGGTGGGCACCACGGCGAGCGACCGGTGGGCGCAGGCGATGAGCCGCAGCCCCTGCGCGGCGAGCTGCTCGACGCGCTCGGACAACTGGCGCCGGTCCTCCGGCGTCAGCAGCACCACGTGCCCCGTCGGGTCGAGCGCGGCCGTGCTGCGCTCGAGGACCGCCTCGGGGGCGCCCTTGGTGAACGCGACGCGGGCGTCGCCGAGGTCGCGTCCGACCACGGTCATCAGCCGGAGCCGGGGGTCGAAGCGCAGCTCGACGTCGTGGGGCAGGGCGGCGGTGCCCGGGGCCAGCCGGTCGGCGGCCGCCAGCAGCCCGAGCTCGGTCGGGTCGCCGGTGTGCGACGAGGTGTCGGCGGTCGAGCAGGTGCGCAGCGTCCGACCCAGGGCGGCGGCGACGGGCGGGGTCGGGGTCGCCCGGGCCGTCGGGCCCCAGGTGCTGTGCACCCGCATCCGGTTCTGGGTGAGGGTGCCGGTCTTGTCGGTGCAGATGACGTCGGTCGAGCCGAGGGTCTCCACGGCGCTCAGCCGCTTGACGAGCCCGCCGTGCCTGGCCAGCTCGCTGACCCCGACCGCGAGGGCGAGGGTGATCGTCGGCAGCAGGCCCTCGGGGACGTTGGCGACCAGCAGGCCGATCGCGAAGACCGCGGCCTCGGAGAAGCTCAGTCCCGCGGCCATCCCCAGCGGGAGGAACGCGATCCCGACGCCGACCGCCACGGCCGCGATCAGCCAGGCGACCTTGCGGATCTGCTGCTCCAGCGGGCTCGAGTCGTGGGTGGTGCGACTGCTGAGCGCGGCGATCCGGCCGAGCTCGGTGCTCATCCCGGTGTGCACCACCAGCGCGGTGGCCGACCCCG
>CALRVO020000457.1:0-3894 GCA_943371595.1 Sphingomonas paucimobilis | reverse complement strand
CGAGCGCAGCGAGCCGCGAACGGTGGTTGAGGTGCGAGCGCAGCGAGCCGCGAACGGTGGTTGAGGTGCGAGCGCAGCGAGCCTCGAACGGTGGTTGAGGTGCGAGCGCAGCGAGCCTCGAAACCACCCCGGTGACAGGTCGGGCTGGGTAGGTCGGCTGCGGGGGCCTCGAGGCTCGTCGCCAGCGCTCCTCGCACCCTCGACCACCGTCGGGTCAGGCGTGGGTGATCTCGCCGTCCCCGCCGGTCTTGTTGTCGAGGCTGCGGCTGATGACGAGGCGTTGGATCTGGTTGGTGCCCTCGAAGATCTGCATGACCTTGGCTTCGCGCATGAAGCGTTCGACGGGGTAGTCGCGGGTGTAGCCGGCGCCGCCGAGGGCTTGGACGGCGTCGGTGGTGACCTTCATGGCGCCGTCGGTGGCAACGAGCTTGGCGATGGAGGCCTCGCGGCCGAAGGGGAGTCCGGCGTCGCGCAGGCGGGCGGCGTGCAGGGTGGTGGCGCGGGCGGTGTGGATGGTGGCTTCCATGTCGGCCAGCAGGAACCCGAGTCCTTGGTGGTCGAGGATGCGCTTGCCGAAGGTGGTGCGTTCGCGGGCGTAGGCCAGGGCGTGGTCCAGGGCGCCTTGGGCCAGGCCGGTGGCGACGGCGGCGATGCCGAGGCGACCGGCGTCGAGACCGGCCAGGGCGATCTTGAGGCCGTCTCCTTCGGCGCCGAGGCGGCGGGTGGCGGGGATGCGGACGCCGTCGAAGCGCATGGTGGTGGTGTGGGAGCCGGTCAGGCCCATCTTGCGCTCGGGCGGGTCGGAGGAGAGTCCGGGGGCGTCGGCGGGGACCAGGAAGCAGGAGATGCCGCGGCCGTCGCCGGGCTCGCCGGACGTGCGGGCCATGACCTTGTAGAAGTCGGCCTGGCCGCCGTGGGTGGTCCAGGCCTTGGCGCCGTCGATGACGTAGTCGGCCTCGTCGCCGGAGCCGTCGCGCCTGGCGGTGGTGCGCATCGCGGCGGGGTCGGAGCCGGCGTGGGCCTCGGACAGGCAGTAGGCGCCGAGGAGGTCGCCGGCGAGCATGTCGGGCAGCCAGTCGGTCTTCTGCTGCTCGGTGCCGGCGGTGTAGAGACCGAAGCAGGACAGGGCGTGCACGCTGACCCCGACACCGACCGAGGCCCAGACCGCGCCGAGCTCCTCGAGGACCTGCAGGTAGACCTCGTAGGGGACCCCGCCGCCGCCGACGTCCTCGGGGTAGGGCAGGCCGAGGATGCCGGTCTTGCCGAGCATCCGGAAGACCTCGCGGGGGAAGTCCTCCTCGGCCTCGGCGGTGGCGACCAGGGGCAGCAGCTCGTCGGTGGCGATCTGGCGCACCAGGCGCAGCAGGTCGGCGTGCTCGTCGGTGTCGAGGACTCTGCGTGCAGGCATGGTTCCGAGGTTAGCCGCGCCGACGGGTCGCCTCCCAGCCACGTCGGTGGCTCCTCTGGTTGAGTGCCCCCATGAGCGACGACGACAAGCCCGCGGTCCTGGTCGAGGCCCGCGACGGGGTCCAGATCATCACCATCAACCGCCCCGAGGCGCGCAACGCCCTCAACGGCGCCGTCGCGCGCGGCATCGCCGCGGCGGTCGACGAGCTCGACGCCAGCGACGAGCTGTGGGTGGGGGTGCTGACCGGCGCCGGCGGCACCTTCTGCTCGGGCATGGACCTCAAGGGGTTCCTCACCGGCGACCTGCCGCTCGTCGAGGGCCGCGGCCTGGGCGGCATCACCGAGCGCCCGCCGCGCAAGCCGCTGATCGGTGCCGTCGAGGGGTACGCCGTCGCCGGCGGCTTCGAGCTGCTCCTCGCCTGCGACCTCGTGGTCGCCTCCGAGACCGCCAAGCTCGGGGTCCCGGAGGTCAAGCGCGGCCTCGTCGCGGGTGCGGGCGCGGCGATGCTGCTGCCGCAGCGGATCCCGCCGGCCATCGCGCTGGAGATGCTGCTCACCGGCGACCCGATCACCGCGGCCCGCGCCGCCGAGCTCGGCCTGGTCAACCGGGTCGTGCCCGAGGGCGAGGCCCTCGACGGAGCCCTGGTGCTGGCCTCGGCCATCGCCGCCAACGGCCCCCTCGCGGTCGCGACCACCAAGAGGGTCGCGCTCGAGTCCCCCGACTGGTCGCACGCCGAGCGCTGGGCCAAGCAGGGCGAGATGATGATGCCGGTCTTCGGCTCCGCCGACGCCCAGGAGGGCGCGACCGCCTTCGCCGAGAAGCGCCCGCCGAGGTGGACCGGCAAGTAGTCGGCCTGTCGTGTCCCTGCGGGGTCTCGAGGCTCGTCGCTAGCGCTCCTCGCGCCTCGACCACCGTTGGACCCGGTGGTTGAGGTGCGAGCGCAGCGAGCCTCGAAACCACTACGGGAGCGACCTACAGGCCCGCGACGGAGCCGGAGTCGACGCGGTAGTTGGCGCCGTTGACGAAGGAGGCGAGGTCGGAGCAGAGGAAGGCGATGACGGCGGCGACCTCGTCGGGCTTCCCGCGGCGGCCGAGCTCCATGTAGGGGCGCTCCTCGGTGAGGAACGACTCGACGGCCTCGTCGAAGGAGGTGCCGTTCTCGTCGGCGCGCTTCTCCATCATGGCGTCGGTCATCGGGGTCTCGATGAAGGCCGGTGACACGGAGTTCACGAGCAGGCCCTCGTCGGCGTAGGCGCGAGCCAGGCCGCGGGCGAACGACAGCAGACCGGCCTTCGAGGCGCAGTAGGGGAGCTCGTCGTCGTAGGGCTGGACGGCGTCCTCGCTGTTGACGTAGACGATGCGGCCCCAGCCGCCGTGGCGCAGGGCGGGCAGGAAGGCGCGGGTGACGCGGACCGCCGAGAGCAGGTTGACGGTGATCGCCTCGACCCAGTCGTCGTCAGAGATCTCGTGGAAGGCGCCGGTGGCGCCGGTGATGCCGGCGCCGTTGACCAGGATGTCGACCTCGCCGGCCAGGTCGGCGACCGTGTCGGCCAGCCCGCGCGCGGCGGCGTCCGTCGAGAGGTCGGCCGGCACCTGCAGCGTGGGGCTCAGCCCGTCGGGCAGCCACGCCGCGGCCTCGGCGAGGTCGTCCTTGTCCTGGTCGACCATGACGACCTGGACGCCCTCCTCGAGGAGCAGCTTGGTCGTGTGGCGGCCGATGCCACCGGCCGCCCCGGTGACGACGGCGGTCTTGCCTCTGATTCCCAGGTCCATCACACCAGCGTCGCGGTCGCGCCCGCGCGCGTAGTCACCCCCACAGGTGTCCGGACGGGCCTGGGGGCCTGCCTAGGTTCGCTGGGTGACCCACTACGACTTCCTCATCGTCGGCGGCGGCATGGTGGCCGACGCTGCGGCCAAGAGCATCCGTGAGCAGGGCTCGACCGGCAGCATCGGCATCCTCGGCGACGAGCCGACGCCGCCCTTCCCGCGTCCGGCTCTGTCCAAGAAGCTCTGGACCGACCCCGACTTCACCCAGGCCGACGCCGAGCCCGGCACCGCCGACGAGACCGGCGCCCACGTCACGCTCGACACCCGCGTGATCAGCATCGACCCCGAGGCGCACGAGGTGACGACCGAGGCCGGGCAGACGTTCGGCTACGGCACGCTGCTGCTGGCCACCGGCGGGCACCCCACCCGGCTCGACGGCCTCGAGTCGAGCGACCGGGTGCTCTACTACCGCACCCTCAGCGACTACCGCCGGCTGCGCGAGCTCGTCGACGGCGAGCCCAAGCCTCACGTGGCGGTCGTCGGCGGTGGCTACATCGGCTCCGAGATCGCCGCGGCCATGATCGGTGAGGGGTGCCGGGTCACGCTGCTGCACCCCGACGACGTGCTCGGGCAGTCGACCTACCCGCCGCGCCTGGCGCAGGAGTTCGAGGCGCTCTTCACCGACGCCGGGGTCGACGTCCGCGGCGGCACCCGGGTCG
>CALRVO020000456.1:0-3894 GCA_943371595.1 Sphingomonas paucimobilis | reverse complement strand
AGGGCACCCCGGTCGAGCAGCCGTTCGGGACCGAGCGCGACCTGTATGCCGTCGGCTACGAGTACCTCGTGCACTCCAGCCGCCCCGTCGACCCGATGCCCGAGCCGCCGCGGGTGCGCATCGGTGGGCCTGACTGCACCCAGCCCTACGACATGGCCCTGCTCAACGTGAGCGCGATGAGCTTCGGGTCCCTGAGCTCCAACGCGGTGCAGGCCCTCAACCAGGGGGCCGCGCTCGGCGGGTTCGCCCACGACACCGGGGAGGGAGCGATCAGCCCCTACCACCGCCACGGCGGCGACCTGGTCTGGGAGATCGGCTCCGGCTACTTCGGCTGCCGTACGCCGGACGGTGGGTTCGACGAGCAGGCGTTCGCGGCCAAGGCCGCCGACCCGCAGGTCAAGATGATCAACCTCAAGCTCAGCCAGGGCGCCAAGCCCGGGCTCGGCGGCGTGCTCCCCGGCCGCAAGGTCAACGCCGAGATCGCCGAGACCCGCGGCGTCCCGGTCGGTGAGACGGTCGTCTCCCCGGCCTACCACCGCGAGTTCACGACCCCACGCGAGCTGGTGCGCTTCGTCGACCGCCTGCGCGCGCTCGCCGGGGGCAAGCCGACCGGCATCAAGCTCTGCCTCGGCTCGCGCGTCGACCTGCTGGCGGTCTGCAAGGCCATGGTCGAGGAGGGCGTGACGCCCGACTTCGTCGTCGTCGACGGCGCCGAGGGCGGCACGGGCGCGGCG
Organism: Sphingomonas paucimobilis; assembly: GCA_943371595.1. GTDB lineage: Bacteria > Actinomycetota > Actinomycetes > Propionibacteriales > Nocardioidaceae > Nocardioides. The sequence continues at coordinate 3,160 of CALRVO020000456.1, read as the reverse complement.
CCCATGGAGTACTCCGACCACGTCGGGACGCCCCTGACCGAGGCGCTGATGACGGTGCACAACGCGCTGGTCGGGGTCGGCCTGCGCGACCGGGTCAAGGTGGGTGCCTCGGGCAAGGTCGCGACCGGGGTCGACGTGGTCAAGCGGATCATCCAGGGCGCCGACTACACCAACGCCGCGCGCTCGATGATGATGGCGATCGGCTGCATCCAGGCCCAGACCTGCCACACCAACACCTGTCCCGTCGGCGTCGCGACCCAGGACCCCAAGCGGGTCCGCGCGCTCGACGTACCGAGCAAGACCGAGCGGGTCGCCAGCTACCAGCGCGAGGTCGTGGCGTCGGCGACCAAGATCGTGGCCTCGATGGGGCTGCGGTCCTTCGACGAGCTCGAGCCGCGCATGCTGCGCCGGCGGGTCGACCACGGCACCATCGCGTCGTACGCCGAGCTCTTCGACTACCTCGCGCCCGGGGAGCTGCTCGCCGCGCCGCCCGCGGCGTGGCGGGCCGACTGGGAGGCGGCGGACCCCGACGCCTTCCACCCCTGAGGTCGGCGCGCCCCGCCCGACCCGCGACGAGCATGGCCGCATGCCCACCATCGCCGAGCACCTCGTCGCGTCCCTGGCCGAGCACGGAGTCACCGAGGTCTGGGGCGTGGTCGGCGACGCGCTCAACCCGGTCACCGACGCCATCCGACGCGAGGAACGGATCGCCTGGATGGGCGTGCGGCACGAGGAGGTGGCCGCCTTCGCCGCCGGGGCCCAGGCGCAGCTCACCGGGCGCCTCGGGGTCTGCATGGGCACCGTCGGACCGGGCGCCATCCACCTCCTCAACGGGCTGTACGACGCCAAGAAGTCCCACGCGCCGGTGCTGGCCATCTGCGGCCAGGTGCCCCGCGCCGACATCGGCAGCGACTACTTCCAGGAGGTCGACAACGACGTCCTGTTCGCTGACGTGGCCGTCTTCTGCGCCACGGTGACCAGCGAGGAGCAGCTGCCCGGCATCCTCGAGCAGGCCGCCAACGCCGCCCTCACCGAGCGTGGCGTCGCGGTGCTGACCCTGCCGGGCGACGTCGGTGACCTCGACCTGGCCCCCGACCTCGCGCCGAGCCGCTTCGCCGTCCCGCCTGCGCCCGCGGCGCCCGACCACGCGGCCCTCGCCGACGCCGCCGCGGCCATCGACGCCGCCGACCGCGTCACCCTGCTCGTGGGGCGCGGCGCCCGCCCGGGTCGCGAGGCGGTGCTCGCGCTGGCCGAGCGGCTCGCTGCGCCGATGGTGATCACCCTGCAGGCGAAGGAGGGCTTCGAGGGCACCGACCACGAGGTCGGGCTGTCGGGGCTGCTCGGGGGGCCCGCCAGCAAGGTCGCGTTCGACGGGTGCGACCTGCTGCTGATGCTCGGCACCGACTTCCCCTACACCGAGTTCCTGCCCCAGGGGATCCCCGTGGTGCAGGTCGACACGGCCGGGCGCCACCTCGGACGGCGCGCCACGGTCACCCACCCCGTCGTCGGCGACGCCGCCGCGGCGGCCACCGCGCTGCTGTCGCTGGTGGCGGCCAAGGACGACCGCAGTCACCTCGACGAGGCCCGGTCGCGCCACGAGTCGTGGCGCAAGAGCCAGCAGCAGTTCGTCGACCCCGACTACGACCGCAAGCCCAGGGGACTGCTGCGCCGCAAGGTCGACAACCCCGACGCCCGGGTGCGACCCGAGCTGCTGGCCGCGATGGTCGACCGGCACGCCGACGCCGACGCCGTCTTCACCGCCGACACCGGGATGTCGACGGTCTGGCTCGCCCGCTACGTGCAGATGACCGGGGGACGGCAGCTGCTGGGCTCCTTCAACCTCGGGTCGATGGCCAACGCCCTTCCCCAGGCCCTCGGCGCGTCCGCGCTCGACACCCGGCGCCAGACCGTCGCGTTCTGCGGCGACGGGGGCCTGACCATGCTGCTGGGCGACCTGATCACGGCGGTGTCCCACGACCTGCCGGTCAAGCTGGTGGTCTTCGACAACGGCCGCCTCGGCATGGTCAAGCTCGAGATGGAGCAGGTCGGGCTACCCGAGTTCGGGACCGTCCTGCACAACCCCGACCTGGCCGCGGTCGCCCGCGCGATCGGGCTGCACGGCGTACGGGTCGAGGACCCGCACGACGTCGAGGCCGGGGTCCGCGAGGTGCTGGCCCACCACGGTCCGGCACTGCTCGACGTCGTCACCAGCGCCCACGAGGTCGCCCTGCCGCCCCAGCCGACCCTCCAGCAGGGCTGGGGCTTCGCGATCGCCAAGAGCAAGGAGCTCCTCGCCTCCCCGGAGTGAGCCGACGGGTCGGCGAATATGTCGGCTCGGGGGAGCCTGGAAGAATGGCGGCATCATGCCCATGTCTGCCGCCGCGCCGAAGCCGGGTCACACCGACCCCGCGATCATCCGCAACTTCTGCATCATCGCCCACATCGACCACGGCAAGTCGACCCTGGCCGACCGGATGCTCCAGCTGACCGGCGTCGTCGACGCCCGGGCCGCCCGGGCGCAGTACCTCGACCGCATGGACATCGAGCGCGAGCGCGGCATCACCATCAAGAGCCAGGCCGTGCGGATGCCGTGGACGGTGCCCGACGACAACGCCGAGGGCGCCGAGCCGGGCACCTACGTGCTCAACATGATCGACACCCCCGGCCACGTCGACTTCACCTACGAGGTCTCGCGCTCGCTCGAGGCGTGCGAGGCCGCCGTGCTGCTGGTCGACGCCGCCCAGGGCATCGAGGCCCAGACGCTGGCCAACCTCTACCTCGCGATGGGCGCCGACCTCCACATCATCCCGGTGCTCAACAAGATCGACCTGCCGAGCGCCAACCCCGACAAGTACGCCGCCGAGATCGCCGGCCTCGTCGGCTGCGACCCCGACGACGTGCTGCGGGTCAGCGCCAAGACCGGGCTCGGCGTGGCCGAGCTGCTCAACCACATCGTGGCCGAGACCCCGCCGCCGGTCGGCGACGCCGACAAGCCCGCCCGCGCGCTGATCTTCGACTCCGTCTACGACACCTACCGCGGCGTGGTCACCTACGTGCGCGTGATCGACGGCAAGCTCAGCCACCGCGACCGGATCAAGATGATGTCCAACGGCGTCGTGCACGAGATGCTCGAGGTCGGCGTGATCAGCCCCGAGCCGGT
>CALRVO020000455.1:0-3900 GCA_943371595.1 Sphingomonas paucimobilis | reverse complement strand
CTCAGCTTCCCCGCGCTGCTGCCCCGCGAGCCCTACGAGGCGACCAACCGCTGGACCGAGTACGGCGACAGCATCTTCCGCCTCCAGGACCGCAAGGGCGCCGACTACCTGCTCGGGCCCACGCACGAGGAGATGTTCACCCTCGTCGTCAAGGACCTCTACTCGTCCTACAAGGACCTGCCGCTGTCGATCTACCAGATCCAGACGAAGTACCGCGACGAGGCGCGCCCCCGTGCCGGCCTGCTGCGCGGGCGCGAGTTCACCATGAAGGACTCCTACTCCTTCGACGTCGACGACGCCGGCCTCGACGCCAGCTACCAGAAGCACCGCGACGCCTACATCCGGATCTTCGACCGGCTCGGCTTCTCCTACGTCATCGTCTCGGCCCACTCCGGGGCTATGGGCGGCTCGAAGTCCGAGGAGTTCCTCGCCCGCGCCGTGATCGGCGAGGACACCTTCGTGCAGTGCACCGAGTGCGACTACGCCGCCAACGTCGAGGCCGTCTCGATCGCCGCGCCCGCCCCCGTCGCCTACGACGACGTGCCGGCCGCCCACGCCGAGGCCACGCCCGACACCCCCACCATCCAGACGCTGGTCGACCACCTCGACGCGGCCTTCCCGCGCGACGACCGGCCCTGGGCCGGCAGCGACACCCTCAAGAACGTCCTGCTCGTCCTCGAGCATCCCGACGGCACGAGCGAGCCCCTGGCCATCGGCCTGCCCGGCGACCGCGAGGTCGACGAGAAGCGGCTCGAGGCCCACGTCTACCCGGCCGAGTTCCGCCCCTTCGGCGACGACGACTTCGCGGCCCACCCCGACCTGGTCAAGGGCTACATCGGACCCGGCGTCCTCGGTGCGGAGAGCAAGACCGGCATCCGCTACCTCGTCGACCCCCGCGTCGTCGAGGGCACCCGGTGGGTCACCGGGGCCGACGTCGCGGGGTCCCACGTCCTCGACCTCGTGGCCGGCCGGGACTTCACCCCCGACGGCACGATCGAGGCCGCCGAGGTGCGCGCCGGCGACCCCTGCCCGCGCCTCGACGGCGGCACCCTCGAGACCGAGCGCGGCATCGAGATGGGCCACATCTTCCAGCTGGGCCGCAAGTTCGCCGAAGCGCTCGACCTCAAGGTGCTCGACGAGAACGGCAAGCTCGTCACCGTCACCATGGGCTCCTACGGCATCGGCCCCTCCCGGGCCGTCGCCGCCATCGCCGAGGGCACCCTCGACGAGGTCGGCCTGTGCTGGCCCCGCGACGTCGCCCCGGCCGACGTCCACCTCGTGGCCGCCGGCAAGGACGACGGTCTCTACACCGCCGCCGAGGAGATCGCCCGCGAGCTCGACGCCGCCGGCGTCCGCGTCCTCTACGACGACCGCCGCGGCAAGATCAGCCCCGGGGTGAAGTTCAAGGACGCCGAGCTCATCGGCGTCCCCACCATCGTCGTGGTCGGCAAGGGCTTCGCCGACGGCACGATCGAGGTCAAGGACCGGCGTACCGGCGAGCGCGAGGACGTCGCCGCGACCGCGATCGTCGACCACCTGGTCGCGCTGGTGAGGTCCTGACGTGGCTCGTGGCGGCCGTGGTGGCGTCGACGCGGTCATCTTCGACTGGGGCGGCACCCTCACCCAGTGGCACGACATCGACTTCCACGCCGAGTCGCTCGCGCTGGCCCAGGCCGTCGTCGGGGCCGACCACGACGTGAGCGTCTCGGCCGAGCGGCTCCACCGCGCGGGCGACGTCATCTGGGGCCGCAGCCGTGACCACCAGCAGAGCTCGACGGTCGCCGACCTGTTCGCCGAGGCGGGCCTCGACCACGATCCCGACCTGCTCGAGGGCTACTACGCGTTCTGGGAGCCGCACACCCTCACCGACCCCGAGGTGGGGCCGATGTGGGAGGCGCTGCGCGAGCGCGGCGTCAAGGTGGGCGTGCTGTCCAACACCATCTGGCCGCGGGCGTGGCACGAGGGCTTCTTCGAGCGCGACGGGGTGCGCCACCTCATCGACGGCGACGTCTACTCCAGCGAGATCGCGTGGACCAAGCCGTCGCCCCAGGCCTTCGGCGCCGCCATGGACGCCGTCGGGGCCGACGACCCGGCCCGCTGCGTCTACGTCGGTGACCGCCTCTTCGACGACGTGTGGGGGGCCCACAACGCCGGGCTGCGCGCGATCCACGTGCCCCACAGCGACATCCCCCCGGCCCAGGTCGGCCACACCGAGGGCGAGCCCGACGCCGTCATCACCGCGCTCTCCGAGATCGTCGCGATCGTCGACGACTGGCGCTGACCCCCGGCCGCGGCGCCGGCCCCGGCTTTGCGAGATCGTGCAACGCGCGAACGTGAAGGACCGACGGGCCTGGTGGCCGTGGCCACGGCGCCGCCACACTCCGAGCAGCCGGCACGGACGACCGTCGCAGCCGGACGCTCGAAAGGACCCTCCGTGCGCCTACCCCGCCATGTCTCGCTCCGGCTCCTCGCCCTGGCTGCCGCCTCGGTCACCGCCGCCGCGCTCCTCCCCGCGCCGACCGCGTCCGCCCTCAACCCCGTCGAACGGCGCGGGAGCGTCGAGCAGGAGTGCTTCGAGCCGGGGGCCGACCTGGCCACCTCGGCCCGTGGCGGTCAGGCCCACGACCACCGCGGTGTCTCGCGCGCCGAGCAGACCCGCATCGAGCGGCGTACCGACCGCATCCTCGCCCGTACGTCGCGCGCCGAGAAGCGTGCCGCCCTGGCCGGCCCGGTGCCGGTCTACGTGCACGTGATGGCGGCCAAGAACGGCGCCGGCAACGTCACCGACAGCCAGATCGCGCAGCAGATCGCCGTCCTCAACACCGACTTCGCCGGTCAGGAGTCCTCGGCCGCGGCCGACACCGGGTTCACCTTCACCCTGGCCGGCACCGACCGCTTCTACAACGACACCTGGCACCGCGACGGGTCGAGCGCCAAGTACCGCAAGGCGACCCGCCAGGGCGGCGCCAACGCGCTCAACATCTGGCTCGTCGACTTCGACTACCTCGGGATCGCGACCTTCCCGTGGGACTACGCCCGCAACCCGGGCGTCGACGGCATCCGCGTGCAGTACTCCTCCCTGCCCGGCGGGTCGGCGACCAACTACGACCTCGGCAAGACCGCGACCCACGAGGCCGGCCACTGGTTCGGGCTCTACCACACGTTCCAGGGCGGCTGCACGGCCACCAACGACGGGGTCAGCGACACCGCCGCCCAGTCCAGCGCCACCAGCGGGTGCCCCGCCGGTCGCGACTCCTGCTCGCTGCCGGGCCTCGACCCGATCCACAACTACATGGACTACAGCTACGACGACTGCTACGACCAGTTCACCCCCGGTCAGAGCGCCCGCGCCAACCAGATGTTCGCCGCCTACCGCGGCTGACGCGCACCGACCTCCGGCTGACGCGGCCCCTGCCTCCACCGCCCGGTGGGGGCAGGGGCCGCTGCCGTCGCGGCGGTGCCGCGAGGTGGGCTGCAGGTCCGTGCAAGGTTCTGCAGGTTTCTGCATTGCAGACTTGTGATGGGCGGCTGACATGTCTTCCGGGGGTCCAGGTGTTGCAGACTTCTGCACGAAGGGTGTCCCCCCGGGGCTGACCCGGTCCCTTCACCTGGCCTCTGTCCCAGGCCACCAGCGGTCCGCGTACTCGTCCCTCCGGGGAGCATCTCGGGAGTTCCCCGGAGGATGAGTTCGCGGACCGCTCTGTTTTTCCGGTCCCTCCGCGGTGCGCTCTCAGCGACCGGGGAAGTCGCGCGGGCCGCCGCCGAGGGCGAGCTCGCGCAGCGCGGAGTCGAGCACGGCCGCGACGGCCCAGGCGCGCTGCTCCCCGGTCGCGTTGGCCACCAGGTAGCCGTAGGTCGCCCCGCACGCCCGCTCGACGTCGAGGGCTGCCGCTGCGAGCG
>CALRVO020000454.1:0-3907 GCA_943371595.1 Sphingomonas paucimobilis | reverse complement strand
ACATCTACGGCCGGATCGTCTAGGGTCGACCCCGTGACCCCGGCCTCCTACCACCACGGCAACCTCCGCGAGGCGCTCGCGGACGCCGCGGTCGAGGCGGCCCGCGAGCGCGGCCCCGACGGGCTCGCCGTCCGCGAGCTCGCCCGCCGGGTCGGGGTGTCGCACAACGCGGCCTACCGACACTTCGCCGACCGCGACGCCCTCGTCGACGTCGTCGCCGAGCGGGCGATGGCGGGGCTGATCGCGGCGATGCGGCGACGGCTCGACCTGGTCGACGAGACCGACCCGGTGCTCCGGGCGCGGCGCTGCCTGCGCGAGGTCGGTGCGGGCTACGTCGACTTCGCCGTCGGCGAGCCCGGGTTGTTCCGGGTGCTGTTCACCGCCTACCCCGAGGTGCCCGAGGCCAAGGCGCACGCCGAGGACCCCTACGGGATGCTCAACGCCGCCCTCGACGACCTGGTGGCCGTGGGCTACCTCGACCCGGCGCGGCGCCCCGGCGCCGAGGTGACCTGCTGGTCGGCGGTCCACGGCTTCTCGGTGCTCAACATCGAGGGCCCCCTCCGAGGCTTGCCTCCCGAGCAGCGCGAGGCGGCGCTGCAGGCGCTGCTGTCCACCCTCGACTCCGCCTACGGCCGGGGCTGAGCGAGGAACCCGCGCACCTCGTCGTGGTAGCCGGGCGGCTCGAGCAGGAACGAGTCGTGTCCCCAGGGTGAGGCGATCTCGACGTGGCGCGTGTCGGCCCCGGCGGCGGCCAGCACCTCGTGCGTACGTCGCGAGTGGGCGGTCGGGAACCTCCAGTCGGTGTCGAACGAGACGTGCAGGAAGACGGTCCCCCCGGTGGCGGCCCGGGCTGCCGCCGCGGGGTCGGCGAACGGGTCGAAGTAGTCCATCAGCCGGGTGAGGTAGAGGTAGGACAGGGCGTCGAAGCGCTCGAGGAACACCTCGGCCTGGTGGTCGAGGTAGGCCTCGACCTGGAAGTCGGTGCCGTGCTGCGGCGCGGCACCGGGCACCACCCGGTCGCGGCCGAACTTGGTCTCGAGCGACTGCTCCGAGACGTAGGTGATGTGGGCCATCCGACGCGCGGTCGCGAGCCCGCGGTCGGGACGGCGACCGGTGCCGACGTAGGCGCCGCCCTGGAAGTCGGGGTCGCGCAGGATGGCGTCGCGCGCCACTGCCGAGAACGCGATGTTCTGCGCGCTCAGCCGCGACGACGCCGCGACCAGCACGGCCCGCTCGATCGCTCCGGGGTCGTCGATCGCCCACTGCAGCACCTGCATGCCGCCCAGCGAGCCGCCGACCGCGGCGTACAACCGGTCGAGGCCGAGGTGGGCGAGCAGCCGACGGTGCACGCTGACGAGGTCGCGCACCGTCAGCAGCGGGAAGTCGAGCCCCCACGCCCGGCCGCGGGCGGGGTCGACCGACGAGGGCCCGGTGGTGCCGCGACAGCCGCCGAGCAGGTTGGGGCAGACCACGAGGAACCGGTCGGTGTCGACCGGGCGGCCAGGTCCCACGAGCGTGCGCCACCAGCCCGGCACCCCGTCGGAGTCGGCCGCGTGGGAGTCACCGGTCAGGGCGTGACAGACGAGGACGACGTTGTCGCGGGCGGGCGAGAGCTCGCCCCAGGTCTCGTAGGCGACCTCGAGGGTGTCGAGCCGCGCCCCGTGCTCGAGCACCAGCGGGTCGTCGGCGGTGGCCAGGACCGCTCGCTGGGCCGTCGGGGCGGTGGCCGACCCGGCCACGGTCACTTGCTCGCGGCGAGGGCCTGCTCGAGGTCGGCGACGAGGTCCTCGACGTGCTCGATGCCGATCGAGAGCCGCACCATGTCCTCGGGCACGCCGGCCGCCTCCAGCTCCTCGGGCGTCAGCTGCGAGTGGGTGGTCGTGGCGTTGTGGATGGCCAGCGACTTGGCGTCGCCGATGTTGGCCAGGTGGCTGAACAGCTCGAGCGACTCGATGAACCTCGTGCCACCCGCGCGCCCCGACCTCAGGCCGAAGCTGAGCAGCCCGCCGTACCCGCGGCCGGTGAGGATGCGGTCGGCGACGGCCTTGTAGGGGCTGTCGGGCAGGCCGGGGTAGCTGACCCACGAGACCTCGGAGTGCTGCGAGAGGTACTCGGCGACCGCGAGCGCGTTGGCGCTGTGGCGCTCCATGCGCAGGTGCAGCGTCTCGAGACCCTGCAGGAACAGCCACGAGTTCATGGGGGTGATGGCGGCACCGGTGTTGCGCAGCAGCACGGTGCGCGCGCGGATGATGTAGGCGAGGTTGCCGACGGCCTCGGTCCACACGACGCCGTGGTAGGCCGGGTCGGGGCCGGTCAGGCCGAGGAAGCGCTCGGAGTGCGCGGCCCAGTCGAAGGTGCCGGAGTCGACGATGACGCCGCCGATCGAGGTGCCGTGACCGCCGATGAACTTGGTCGCGGAGTGCACCGCGACGTCGGCGCCGTGGTCGAAGACCCGCGCGAGGTAGGGCGTCGGGGCGGTGTTGTCGACGATCAGTGGCAGCCCCTGGGCGTGGGCTGCGTCGGCCCAGGCGCGGATGTCGACCACGTTGATCTTGGGGTTGCCGACCGTCTCGGCGAAGACCAGGCGGGTGCGGTCGTCGACGTGGGCCGCGAGGCCGGCGGGGTCCTCGGGGTCGACGAACCGCACCGTGATGCCGAACTGGGGGAGCGTGTGCGCGAAGAGCGCGTAGGTGCCGCCGTAGAGCGTGGAGAGGGCGACGATGTTGTCGCCGGTGCCGGCCAGGTTGAGCACGGCGTACGTCGTGGCGGCCGACCCGGACGCGGTGGCCAGCGCCCCGACCCCGCCCTCGAGCTGGGTCATCCGCTCCTCGAAGACCGACTGGGTGGGGTTCATGATCCGCGTGTAGATGTTGCCGGGCTCGGCCAGCGCGAAGAGGTTGGCGGCGTGCTCGGTGCTGTCGAAGACGTAGGACGACGTCTGGTAGATCGGCACGGCACGGGCGTTGGTGGTGGGGTCGGCCTGCTCCTGGCCGGCGTGGACGGTCAGGGTCTCGGGGCGGTGGGTCATCGGCGGGCTCCTCGGGTCGGGGTGCTGTCACCATAAAGTATGGTGACTAACTCGACAATGAAGAGCAACGACCACGACCCGGACCGCGGGGATCGCGGTCCGGGCCGTGACGCCGGTGGGGTCGGCCGCGGATCAGCCGATGAGGTAGCCGGTGGCGAGGCAGTTGTTCGCGCCCAGGTGCTCGTCCTCCGTCGTGATGTGGCCCGTCACACCTCGACCGTTGGCCGCGGTGAAGGTGAAGGTGTACTGGCGGTCGGTGCGGTTGCCGGTCGTGCCGATCGGGAAGACGAACGTGTCGCCGGGCTTGAAGTCGTCGTCGATGTCGCCGCCGATGTCGCTGAGCTGGTCGACGTTGTCGGACTCGATCGACTGGACGCCGATCTCGTTGTCCATGGTCGTCGTCGTCGCCTTGAGGGTCTCGAGACCGCCGCTGCAGGAGATGAGCAAGGTCAGGTCGCCGAAGGTGGCCAAGGTGGCGTCGGTGACGTCGCCGCTCTTGTGGTTGATGGTCGTGACCCGGGCGCCACCGGTCAGGGCGTCGGCGGTGGCCGCCGCGGGCACCTTGGCCAGGGAGGACTCGGTGACGTCGGCGCCGGTGATCGACCCGTCCTTGAGGTCAGCGCCGGTCAGGGCCCGGTCCTTGACCTTGGCGCCGGTGACCGCACCGTTCTTGATCTTGGGGGTCGTGACGGCGTTGTTCTTCAGCTGGGCGGTGCCGATCTGGGTGATGGCGTAGGAGGTCCCGCCCAGGGCGACGAGCAGGGCGAGGCTGGAGGCGACGGTGGCGTAGGTGGTCGAGAGGCTGCGTGTCATGCGCCAGAGGCTGGCAGGCGCAGATCGTCGGCGTCAGGCCCGATCGGGCCATGTGTGGGTGACCCG
>CALRVO020000453.1:0-3923 GCA_943371595.1 Sphingomonas paucimobilis | reverse complement strand
CGAGGCCGGCGCGCAGGGCGGCCACCTCGTCGTCGTCGAGGGCCGCGAGCGGGGAGCGCACGCGGCGGTTGTCGAGGATGCCGAGCAGCTCGAGGCCTGCCTTGGCGGTGGTGGCGCCGTAGTTGGGGGCGCCCATGACTGCGTGGATCGCGGGCAGGAGCCGGACGTAGATCTCGCGCGCCCGCGCCGGGTCGCCACCGGTGAAGGCGTCGTGCATCGCACGCAGGTCGTCACCGCAGACGTGGCCCAGGACCGAGACGAACCCGACGGCACCGTGGGCGAGCCAGGCGAGGTTGAGGACGTCGTCGCCGGAGTAGAGGGCGTAGCCGAGCTCGATCAGCCGACTGCCGCGGGGCAGGTCGCCGACCGCGTCCTTGACCGCGACGACGGGCTCCCAGTCGGCCATCTCGACGTAGGACTCCATCGCGATCTGGCTGCCGGTGCGGCCCGGGACGTCATAGAGCATGACGGGCAGCTCGGCGGCGTCGACGACCTGGCGGAAGTGCTGGAGGATGCCGCGCTGGCCCGGCTTGTTGTAGTAAGGCGTCACGAGCAGGATCCCGTCGGCGCCCTTGTCGCGGGCCTGGCGGGCCAGCCAGATCGACGTGCTGGTGTCGTTGGTGCCGACACCGGCGACGAGCGTGATGTCGGGGCCGACCGCCTCACGGACCGCCAGGAGCGTCTCGCCGTCCTCCTCCTTGGTGGTCGTCGGCGACTCGCCGGTCGTGCCCGAGACCACCAGGCCGTCGTGGCCGTGCTCGACGAGGTGGCGGGCGATGCGCTGGGTGGCCTCGAGGTCGACCGATCCGTCGGGGCGGAAGGCCGTGGCCATCGCGGTGAGGACGGTGCCGAACGGCCCACGAGGTGTCGTCGGTCGCGTCATGCCCCCAGGCTATCGGCTGCGGGGACGAGCGACGCCGCCAGCAGGTCCAGATGCTCGAGGTCGGCCAGGTCGAGCACCTGCAGGTAGACGCGCTCGGAGCCGGCGGCGGCGTAGCGGGCCAGGGTCTCGGCGGCCTGGTCGGGGGTGCCGGCGACGCCGTTGGCCAGCAGCTCGTCGGGCTCGCGACCGATCGCCTCGGCGCGGCGGCGGAACTCCGCGTCGTCGGCACCGACGCAGACGACCAGGGCGTTGGACCAGCGCATCGTCGCGGGGTCGCGTCCGGCGTCGTCGCACGCCCTGCTCACCCGCTCGATCAGGGTGCGGGTCGTGTCGGTGTCGGAGAAGGGCACGTTGAACTCGTCGGCGTACGCCGCGGCGAGGGCCGGGGTGCGCCGCTTGCCGGCGCCACCGATGATCACCGGTGGCTTGGCCTGCGCCGGCTTGGGCAGCCCGGGGCTGTCGGTGACCTGGTAGTGCGTGCCGTCGTGGGTGAACCCGCCCGCGCTCGCGTCAGCCGCCCACAGGCCGGTGATGACCGCGAGCTGCTCCTCGAAGCGGTCGATGCGCTCCCCCACCGACGGGAACGGGATGCCGTACTTGACGTGCTCGGCCTCGAACCAGCCGGCGCCGATGCCGAGCTCGACCCGGCCACCGCTCATCTGATCGACCCCGGCGACGCTGATCGCCAGCGGGCCCGGGTGCCGGAAGGTCGCGCTGGTCATCAGGGTGCCGAGCCGGATCGTCGTGGTGTCGCGGGCCAGCCCCGCCAGGGTGATCCAGGCGTCGCTGGGCCCGGGCAGCCCCGCGGTGCCCATGCCGAGGTAGTGGTCGGAGCGGAAGAACGCGCCGAAACCGAGCTGCTCGGCGCGCAGCGCGACCGCGAGCAGGTCGTCGTAGGTGGCCCCCTGCTGGGGCTCGGTGAAGATGCGGAGGTCCATGGACCCACCCTGCCAGGCGGCCCGGCCGGAACATTCCGCACGTTGCTGCGTTCGGCCCCGCCGACGGGTCACGGCACCTACGCTCACCACGTCGGCGCGCCTGCTCTCGTCCCCACGACCGGGCGCGCCACAGGACGCCCCGTCGGGCTTGAGGGAGGCGGCGGGGCGTCTCCCTCCCCCACGGCGGTCACCGGCTAGCGTTCGTCCCGTGATGGCGATGGCGCGCGCAGGCTTCTGCTTCCTGGCGATGACCAAGACCGGGTCGACCGCCGTCGAGCGGACGTTCCAGCGCCATGCCGAGATCGTCGTACGCCGCCCGCCCCGGATGAAGCACGCGACGGCCCGGACCTTCGACAAGGTCTTCGTGCCGGTGCTCGAGCACTACGGGCACCCACGGGAGAGCTACGAGCTGGTCTGCGTCGTGCGCGAGCCCGTCGACTGGGCGCACTCGTGGTGGCGCTACCGGTCGCGACCGGAGACGGTCGGCACCCCGCAGCACACCGGTGGTCTGACCTTCGACGAGTTCGCCGAGCGGATCGCCGCGGGCGAGGTCGACCTCGGCACCGCGTCCAACTTCGTGCGCACCCGCGCCGGGCGCCCTCCGGTGGACCGGGTCTACCGCTACGAGCACCTCGACGACGCGATCGCGTGGATGGCGGGACGGCTCGGGGTCGACGTACCGCCGGTGGGGCGGGTCAACACCTCACCGCGGGTCGACGTGCCGATCGCGGCGAGCACCCGCCGCCTGCTCGAGGAGCACTACGCCCAGGACGTCGTGCTGCACGAGCGCGCGCTCTGATCAGGTCCTGCGCTCGTACCAGACGCGGTCGTAGCCCTCGAAGTGCTCGCGGTCGGCCTCGACCCACAGGCTCGGGTCGATGACGGGGAAGAACGCGTCGCCCTCGGGCTCGAGCGGCACCTCGCTGATGACCAGCTCGCTGGCCAGCCCCATGGCCTCGGCGTAGACCTGCGCACCGCCGGCCACGATGATCTCGCCCTCGGGCAGCGTGGCGGCCTTGGCCAGGGCGTCGAGCAGCGAGCGGGCGGTGAGCACCTCGTCGTGGCCTGCTGACCAGGTGCGGTCGCGGGTGAGCACGATCGTGGTGCGGCCCGGCAGCGGGCGACCGATCGACTCGTAGGTCGACCGGCCCATCACCAGGGCGTGGCCCAGGGTGAGCTTCTTGAACTCGGCCTGCTCGCCGGGGATCTTCCACGGGATGTCGGGACCGTGGCCGATCACGCGGTTGCGCGCGACCGCGGCCACCACCAGGACGCGCTTCATGCCGCCCTCATGCGGGCAGGGCTCCGGCGTCGGGGACCACGCCCCGCAACCGGTCGCGCAGAGCGACGAGCTCACCGACGGCGTCGACGAACCGCACGGTGCTCTCGCCGACCTGCAGGTCGTCGAAGTAGTGGTGGCGCATGGCGACCCGGGCCAGGTGGTGCTCGTCGACCTCGAGGCGGCTGGCCAGGAGGTCGGTGAGCCCGGCGACGTTGTCGACGTCGACGACGTCGGCGCAGCGACTGACCGGGACGTCGAGGCGCAGCGCGTCGGCCTGGCGGTGCGGGTCGGTGAGCAGGATCGGCTTCTCGGTGCGCAGGTAGAGCCAGTCGAGGCCAACCGACGAGACGTCGGTGATGATCGCGTCGCAGGCCGGCATCAGCGCGAGGATGTCGCCCTCGACGACGGCGAGGTGGCCGGCACCGGGCTCGTCGGACCGAGCCCGGGCGATCGCGGCCAGGATGTCGCGGTGGGCGTCGCGGATCGACGGGCGCTGGCTCGTGGTCACCTTGGGGTGGGGCTTGTAGACCAGGCGCGTGTCGGGCACCGCGAGCACGGCCTCGACGATGCGACGTCCGAGCACCTCGACCGAGGTGTAGTCGTTGTAGTGGGCGTCGCCCTCCCACGTCGGGGCGTAGAGCACGGTGCGGCGCTCGGTCGGGGGCAGCAGGTCGGCCGAGCGCAGGTCGAGCTGGGGCCGACCGATGCGGACGAGCCGGGAGGCGTCGAACTCCATCAGCGCCGCGGTGTGCCGCTGCACCGCGGCCTCACCGGCGACGAAGACCCGGTCGTAGGCCTTCGCGTTGTTGCTGGCCATGCT
>CALRVO020000452.1:0-3925 GCA_943371595.1 Sphingomonas paucimobilis | reverse complement strand
CGGTCCGCGCAGCTCGGCGGTGCCGAAGAGGTCGCCGAGGCTCAGGACGAGCTGGTCGTCGCAGAGCCGGCGTACTACGTCGAGGTAGGGGCGGGTGGCGCGCTGCTCGTTCCACGGGCCGAGGCAGACGACCTGTGCGTCGGGTGAGGTGGCGGCCACCGCGTCGAGGAGGCGGGTGTAGCCGTCGGCCCACTCCCCCATCGTCGACTTGCCGACGTCGTTGGCCCCGACCTCGAGCACGACGACGTCGAAGGGGTGCTCCCCCGCGGTCTCGGTCTCGACGGCCGCGGCGACCCGGAACGCCCGGGCCCCGGACACCCCGACCACGACGGGAGTGACGTCGCGGACCTCGTCGAGGCGGTCGGTGAGGAGGGTGGCGAAACCGCGGTCGGGGGTCGAGGCGTAGTAGCCGTCGGCGAGGGAGTCCCCCGCGACCAGCAGGCGCAGCGGCGGCTTCTGGGGTGCCGGGTCGTCGCCGGTCGCGGACTGGCAGCCGGTGAGCATCAGCACGGCGGTCAGGAGCAGCGCGATGGACCGGAGCACGGCGCCAGGGTAGTCAGGGAGCAGACTGCCGGGGTGCGAGCGGTGGTGCAGCGGGTGACGTCGGCGTCGGTGGTCGTGGACGGGACGGTGGTCGGCGCGATCGACGAGCCCGGGTTGCTGGTCTACCTCGGCGTGACCCACGGCGACGGTGACGACGAGGTCGCGTGGATCGCCCGCAAGATCTGGGACCTGCGGATCCTGGCCGACGAGCAGTCGGCCTCCGACGTCGGGGCGCCGGTGCTGGTGGTCAGCCAGTTCACGCTCTACGGCGACGCGCGCAAGGGGCGGCGCCCGACGTGGGTGGCGGCGGCCCCGGCGGCCGTCAGCGAGCCGGCGTACGACGCGGTGTGTGCCGAGCTGGGGCGGCTGGGGGCGCGGGTCGAGCGTGGGGTGTTCGGCGCGGACATGGCGGTGACGTCGGTCAACGACGGGCCGTTCACGGTGTGGTTGGAGCGGTAGGTCGTGGTTGGGCTGGGTGGGTCGGTGCGGCTGGCGTGGTCTCGTGACGGTCGCTAGCGCGACCTCCTCGACCACCGTGGTCGACGGTTGGTGGTGAGGCGTCCTCGACCACCGTGGTCGACGGTTGGTGATGAGGCCTCCTCGACCACCGTGGTCGACGGTTGATGGTGAGGCCCCCTCGACCACCGTGGTCGACGGTTGATGGTGAGGCGTCCTCGACCACCGTGGTCGACGGTTGATGGTTGATGGTGAGGCTCCTCGACCACCGTGGTCGCGAGCTCCTCGACCATCGTGGTCACCAGGCGGTCACGTGGTCAGGGGATGACCACGATCTTGCCGACGTGGGCGCGGCGGGCGAGCTGGCGCTGGGCCTCGACCACGTCGTCCAGGGCGTAGGTCTCGGCCACCAGGGGGCGGACGTCGCCGCGGCGGGCGAGGTCGACCAGCAGGGCGAAGATGCGCGGGGTGTGCATCGTCGACCCGACCAGCGCGACGTTGGCGAGGTAGAGGCGGCGCACGTCGAGGCGCACCTCCCACCCGCCCAGGGCTCCGGCCACCACCCACCGACCGCCGGGACGCACGAGGTCGAGGCCCGTCTCGAGCGTCTCGCCGGCGATCACGTCGATGACGGCGTCGTACCCCTGGGGCGAGGCCTGCGCGAGGTCGGCGACGACCTGCCCGCGCCCCCGGTCGACCACGTCGTCGGCGCCGGCCTACCGCACCGCGTCGGCGTTGCCGCCCGAGCACACAGCCACGACGCGGGCGCCGCGTGCGCGGGCGAGCTGGACGGCGGCGATCCCGACCCCGCCGGAGGCGCCGGTGACGACCACCGTGTCGCCCTCGCCGACGCCGCCGCGCTCGAGCATGCCGAGGGCGGTGCCGTAGGCGATCGGGAGCGCCGCGAGCTCTGTGTCGCTGAGCGGTGACCCCGTCACGTCGTGGGCGCGGGCCGCCGGTACGACGACGTACTGCGCGAACCCTCCGTCGCGCTCGCTGCCGAGCACGTCGACCACCCGGGCGTCCGGGCCGTCCCCGTCGTAGAGGGCGGGGTCGACCAGCACCCGCGCACCGACGAGACCTTCGGCCGTCGGGTCACCCGCGGCGACGACGGTCCCGCACACGTCGCCGCCCTGGATCCGCGGGAAGTCCAGCGGACCCAGCCAGCCCGCCTTGGCGTCTGGCCCGTCGCCGTCGCCGGAGCCGTAGGAGCCCTCACGGGTCCACAGGTCGGTGTTGTTGCAGCCCGCGGCCGCGACTCGCACCAGCACCTCGCCCGCCCCGGGCCGCGGCACGGCCACCTGACGCAGGTCGATCGCGTCCAGCCCACCGTGGTGGGTGGTGGCCGCGGCCAGCATGGTCTGCGGGGTGCTCGCCGTCATGACCTCGGATCGTAGGTGCCGCGAGGCCTCAAGACCGCTCAGTCGCCGGCGACAGCCCCGTCGGACTGCTCCGGCACAGCGACAGGCGACGCGGTCGGCTCCACCGGCGGAGGGTCCTGCGCAGGGGTGACGGGAGGCGGGTCATCCGCGTCCGGTGCCTCGGGCTCCGCCACCGTGGGGCCAGGCGGCGCGGGCGGAGCCGGAGCCGGAGCAGTCGCTGACGGCTCGGACGTCGGCGGGTCGCGTGGCGGGGCGGTCTCCGCCGGCTCGTCGGGACGGCTGGCGGGCGACTGCTCGGGGGCGTGGGGATGACTGCCGGCGTGGGGCGTGTCCTCGGGCGCACCGCACCCCGGCTCCGTGCCCGACGCCGGCGACGAGCCTGGCGACACCGGCTCGTCGCACCAGGTCCCGGCTCCCGACGTCCCGCCCAGCTGTTCGGAGTCGTAGTAGGAGCTGGCCGTGAAGGGGATCGAGCTCGCCCCGATCACGACCGCGACCGCGGCGGGTACCACGACCGACCGCCACGAGATCATGTGTGGACCAGGGTCTCGGGCTCGTCGCGAGCATCGTCGTCGTCCGCCCCGGCCTGAGGGCCGGGCGTGGGCGCGCCTCGGCGGTGTCGGCCGCCCGTGGCGACGTAGAGCAGGCCGAGCGCGAGCACCGCGAGACCCCACGGGGTGCGGGCCCAGGCGACGACGTAGCCGATGCGCGGCACCGAGTAGCGGACCTGGCCGCTGACGTTGCGAGCGTCCACGACCCAGGGGTCCTGCCCCTCGTTGGCGTCGCCCTTGGTGAGGAACGACGTGCCCTGCAGGTCGGTCACCTTGTCGGTGATGCGGTGGGTGACCTGGGTGCCGTCGGCCGTGGTGAAGGTGGCGATGTCCATCGGTCGCAGGCTCGTGGCGTCACGCGGCTGGACCAGCACGATGTCGCCCGGCCCGAAGGCGGGTTCCATGCTGCCCGAGGTCACCACCAGGGACGACCAACCCCAGGCCTTGGGCAGCAGCGCCAGCCCGAGCAGCAGTGCCACGAGCAGCGTGGCGACCACGGCGGCCGTGTGCAGCATCCGGGCGACCAGGGCGGCCGCCTGTCCTGCGTCGCGTGACGTGGTGCGGGTGGTGAGCTTCACCGGCTGTCCCCCAGACAGAGTGATGGGTGGTCACGCGGGTGGCGGCAGCGCCGCCACCCGCGTGAGGTTCCTACGTGGGCCTGACGGTCAGACCTGGCTCATGCCGATCGTGATGGTGAGGTCGAACGAGTCGGACATGATGGAGTTCTCCGCTCCCTGCACAGCACTGTTCGGCACGGTGAAGGTGAAGCGGGCCGTCCGGGTCTGGCCCGGGGCCATCGGGCTGCCCAGGCCGAAGACCGGGTTGGTCTCGAGCGCGTGGACGTTCTCGGGCTGCCCGTTCGGGCTGGCCGCGAACGCGTCGATGTCGTAGTAGACCGTCATGAAGTCGTCGAGCTCTCCGCCGGCGCCGTTGGGGCCGCCCTCGCTCTCGACGACACCGTTCTCCTTGTCGCCCGAGATCGCCCAGCTCATC
>CALRVO020000451.1:0-3932 GCA_943371595.1 Sphingomonas paucimobilis | reverse complement strand
GACCAAGGGTCTGTCCCGCGAGCGCCCCGGACCCGTAGGGCGAGTCGCCAGCGACCCGGCGGTCCCAGTCGAGGAACCGGTCGACGTCGCGGAGCAGGGGCTGCGCGTGGGCGAGCAGGTGGTGGGCGAGCAGCACCGGCTGTGCGTGCTGCAGGTGGGTACGACCCGGCATCACCGCGTCACCGTGGGCCTCGGCCTGCGCCACGAGCGCGTCGACCAGGTCGAGCACGCCACTCGCGACGGGACGCACGTGGTCGCGGAGGTACATCCGGAACAGGGTCGCGATCTGGTCGTTGCGGCTACGTCCGGCGCGCAGTCGGCCGCCCACGTCGGTGCCGACCTCGTCGAGCAACAGCCGCTCCAGGGCCCCGTGGACGTCCTCGTCGGAGGGGCTGGGCTGCAGCTCCCCGGCCCGGAACCGGTCGGCCAGCACGTCGAGCCCCCGATGGATCTCGGCCTCGTCGGCAGGGGCGAGGTACCCGGCCGCGCCGAGCGCCTTGGCGTGGGCGTGGGAGCCCGCGATGTCGTAGAGCGCCAGCCGCCAGTCGAAGTGCGTCGAGCGCGAGAGCGCCTCGAGCTCGGGCGACGGACCGCCCGCGAAGCGGCCACCCCACAGCTTGCCCTCGTTGGTCGTGCTCACTGGTCTCCTCCTGGGTGGGCCGCGGACACCGCGGCCCTCATGATCTCGGGCAGGCTGGACGGTCGGAACGCGGGTCCGTCGCGAAGCGCGTCCGGGGTCCACCAGCCCCAACCGAGGACGTTGCCGACCTCCTCGGGCTCGAGACGGTCGAAGCGCACCTCGACGTCGCGCCCCAGGGGCAGCGCGTAGTAGGTCGAGTCTCCGACGTAGTGGACTCCGTCCCACGAGAACGGGTCGACGAGACGCTGCACGGGCCCGAGGAGCCGGCCCGCGTCCGTCTCGATGCCCGTCTCCTCGAGCAGCTCGCGCACGGCGGTCGCGGCCAGCGACTCCCCCGCGTCGACCGCACCGCCGACGCTCGACCAGTAGCGCTCACCCGGCCGCGCCGGGTCCTGCTCCTCCAGCAGCAGCACGGCTCCGTCGGGACTCACCGGCAGCACCCTCGCCGTCACCCTGGGTACGACGTGGTCCTCGGTCTGCAGCAACGCGACCGCTGTGCGTGCGATGTGGGGCAGCCGCGGGTTGCGGACCCGCGGGTCGTCGACGAGCTCGTCGGGCGCGGCCCACTCATGACCGACGACGAAGCCCACCTCCTCCGGCTGGTGGCCGTCGAAGCTGATCTCGACGTCGTCGACACGGACGGCGAAGAACTGGGAGTCGGCCACCCAGGCGGTACCGCTGTCGTCGGTCCACTCGTGGGTGCCGTGGTGGAACGGGCCGACCAGGTCGTCGGGACCGACGACGATGCCGGTCTCCTCGTGGAGCTCACGCACCGCGGCCTCGTGGGGTGCCTCCCCCGGCTCGATGCCACCGCCGGTGGTCATCAGGCCGGGGGTGCCGTCGGCGGCCTCGATCACCAGCAGCAGCACCTCACCGCGCCGGTTGACCGGGACGACCCGGGCGGTGGGGCGGCGTACGCGGTGTCGGGGGTCGACCATCAGTCGGTGCCGAACTCCATCGCCGCCGCGTCGAGGGCCTCGTCGCTGATCTCGCCCTCGGCGCGCGGGTTGCGCGAGATGCGCTCGGAGCCGCCCTGCTCGATCTCGCCGAAGAGCGTGCCGTTCTCCACCAGGACCTGGCCCTGCTCGAGCGGCTGGTCGGCGTAGAGCTCGAGCTTGGCGCGCGAGTCGGCGATGTCGAGGTTGCGCATCGTCAGCTGGCCGATGCGGTCGAGCGGGCCAAAGGCCGCGTTGTCGGTGCGCTCCATCGAGAGCTTGTCGGGGTGGTAGGAGAACGCGGGACCGTCGGTGCGCAGGACGGTGTAGTCCTCACCGCGGCGCAACCGGATCGTCACCTCGCCGGTGACCAGCGAGGCGATCCACCGCTGGATGGACTCCCGCAGCATCAGCGCCTGCGGGTCGAGCCAGCGGCCCTCGTAGAGCAGGCGCCCGAGGCGACGGCCGTCAGAGTGGTAGAGCGCGATGGTGTCCTCGTTGTGGATGGCGTTGAGCAGCCGCTCGTAGGCGATCCAGAGCAACGCCATGCCGGGGGCCTCGTAGATGCCGCGCGACTTGGCCTCGATGATGCGGTTCTCGATCTGGTCGGACATGCCCAACCCGTGGCGCCCGCCGATCGTGTTGGCCTGGTGGACCAGCTCGACCGCACCCTCGGCGCCCTCGTAGACCTTGCCGTCGATGGCGACGGGCCGGCCGCGGTCGAAGCGGATGGTGACGTCCTCGGTGTCGATGCTCACCGAGGGGTCCCAGAACTTCACGCCCATGATCGGCTCGACGGTCTCGAGTGAGACGTCGAGGTGCTCGAGGGTCTTGGCCTCGTGGGTGGCGCCCCAGATGTTGGCGTCGGTGGAGTAGGCCTTCTCCTGGCTGTCGCGGTAGGGCAGGCCGCGCTCGGTGAGCCACTGGCTCATCTCGGTGCGGCCGCCGAGCTCGTGGACGAAGTCGGCGTCGAGCCAGGGCTTGTAGATGCGCAGCTCGGGGTTGGCGAGCAGGCCGTAGCGGTAGAAGCGCTCGATGTCGTTGCCCTTGAACGTCGAGCCGTCGCCCCAGATGTCGACGCCGTCCTCGTGCATGGCGCGCACCAGCAGGGTGCCGGTGACCGCGCGACCCAGGGGCGTGGTGTTGAAGTAGGTACGGCCGCCGGAGCGGATGTGGAAGGCGCCGCACGCCATCGCGGCCAGCCCCTCCTCGACCAGCTGGGGCTTGATGTCGACGTGGCGGGCCAGCTCGGCGCCGTACTCGAGCGCCCGGTCGGGCACCGAGGCGATGTCGGGCTCGTCGTACTGGCCGATGTCGGCGGTGTAGGTGCAAGGGACGGCGCCCTTGGCACGCATCCATGCGACGGCGACGGAGGTGTCGAGACCGCCGGAGAACGCGATGCCGACGCGCTCGCCGACGGGAAGGGACGTGAGGACCTTGGACATCAGGATTCCTTGGGTTCGGGGTGGGGTTCGGGGGTGGAGCCGGCCAGGCCGAGGAAGCGGCGGGCGAGGGCGTCGCCGCCGGCGGGGTCGCGACCGATGACCAGGACGGTGTCGTCGCCGGCGATGGTGCCGAGGATGTCGGGGACCTCGGCCTTGTCGAACGCCGAGGCGAGGTACTGCGCACCGCCCGGTGGCGTGCGGAGGACGACGAGGTTGGCGCTCGCCTCGGCGCTGACGAGCAGCTCTCCGCACAACCGGCCGAGTCGCTGCACGGCCGCCGCCGTCTCGCCGGACTGCAGGCGGCGGTCGCCGCCCTCACCGGGGACGGCGTAGACGAGAGCACCGCTCGCGGAGCGCACCTTGAGAGCGTCGATCTCGACGAGGTCGCGTGACAGCGTCGCTTGGGTGACGCGCACCCCCTCGCCCGCCAGCAGGTCGGCGAGCTCGGTCTGCGAGTGGATCTCGTGGTGCGTGACCAGCTCGATGATGCGCTGGTGGCGGGCGTTCTTGGTCACCGGGACACGGGTCCCGTGGGCGGGACCGGTGGCCGTCACGCCGACTCCTCGAGGAGGAAGGCGAGGACCGCCTTCTGGGCGTGCCGCCGGTTCTCGGCCTCGTCCCACACGACGCTGCGCGGTCCGTCGAGCACGTCGGCGCTGATCTCCTTGCCACGGTAGGCCGGCAGGCAGTGCATCGCGATCGCGTCGGGCCGGGCGAGCGTCATCAGCTCGGAGGTCAGCGAGTAGGGCGCGAAGACCTCGGTGCGCGAGTCGACCTCCGCCTCCTTGCCCATCGAGATCCAGGTGTCGGTGACGACCACGTCAGCACCGGCCACGGCCTTCTCGGCGTCGTCGAACGCCGTCGCCGAACCGCCGGTCGCTGCCGCGATCTCGTCGGCCCTGGCGAACATCT
>CALRVO020000450.1:0-3951 GCA_943371595.1 Sphingomonas paucimobilis | reverse complement strand
GTTCTCCGGGGACGGCCGGCTGCTGGCCACCGCCGGCACGGGCCTCACCCGGCTGTGGGACCCCGCCACCGGCGACCAGGTGGGGGAGCCGCTGATCGGGCACACCGACGTGATCTCCATGGCGTTCTCCGCAGACGGTCGGCTGCTGGCCACCGTCAGCGATGGCGACGGTGACGTCGGCGGCGGCTCGGTCCGGTTGTGGGACCCGGCCACCGGTGAGCAGGTGGGCGACGCGATCACCGGCTCGGCCGCCCCCGAGTCGGTGGCCTTCTCCCCGGACGGGCAGGTGCTGGCCACCGGCTTCGAGGACGGGACCGTGGGGCTGTCGAGGCCAGACTGGGACTGGCGCGCGGCGTGCGCGGCCGCCACGCCGTACGTCGAGCGCGACCAGCTCGAGCCCTACCTCCCCGAGGGCTGGGACACCCGGTGTGCCTACCCCGCCGAGGCGACCGGGGCGAGGTGACCGCCCTGCGATGCCCCGACACCGCCTGGCAGGCTGGCGCCATGCCGCTTGTCCGGATCGACGTCATCGAGGGCCGCACCGACGCAGAGCTGCGAACGCTCGCCGACACGGTCCAGGAGGTGATGCTCGACGTCTTCGCCGCGCCCGCGCGGGACCGGTACCAGGTGATCCACGAGCACCGGCCCGGCCGGATCATCGCCGAGGACACCGGCCTCGGGCTCGAGCGCACCGACGGGATCGTCGTCATCCACGTCACGCAGCAGGGTCGCGACGACGAGCAGAAGCAGGCCCTCTACGCCGCGCTGGCTGATCGGCTCGAGGCGGAGGCCGGGGTCCGTCCCGAGGACCTGGTCGTCTCGGTCGTCGCCAACACCCCGGCCGACTGGTCCTTCGGCCTCGGGCGCGCCCAGTTCCTCACCGGCGAGCTGTAGCGCGGTCGGTCACCCGGTGCCGCACCACGTGCGGGGTGCCCATCGGCGGCGGCGAGGGCGCCACGACTCCTGGGTGACGGTCGTCGTGGTGGGCCCCATGATGGGTTGATGGACCAGCACCCGCCGACCGGCCCCCCGGGTCCCGGGACCTCGGGTGGGGGGTCGCCCGGGGGCGCGGAGCCGGAGTCCTACCTGTGGCCGCTGGTCGCTCTGGCCCTGGTGATCGTCCCGCAGGTGCTCGTGCCCGCAGGGATGCGCGAAGGGCCGCCGGTGGTCGTCCCCGCCATCGAGGCGGTGGTGTTCGTGGTCCTGCTCGTCGTGGCCGCCAAGCCCGGACCCGTCCCGAGGGTCGCCCGACCCCTGGTCCTGTTCCTGTTCACGGTCCTGGTCCTGGCGAACACCGGTGCCGCAGTGAGGCTGGTGGTCCTCGTCCTGCGCAGCACACCGGCCGGCGAGACGCCGCCCACGGTGACCCAGCTGCTCGTCACCGCCGTGACCCTGCTGGCCACCAACATCGTCACGTTCGGCCTGCTCTACTGGCAGCTGGACGGCGGCGGGCCGGGGGAGCGCGCGATCGACTCGCCGCGCTACCCGGACTTCCAGTTCCCCCAGACGACCAGTCCGGGCCTGGCCCCACCGGGCTGGAAGCCGCGGTTCCCGGACCACCTCTACGTGGCGTTCACCAACGTGGTCGCCTTCAGTCCGACCGACACCATGCCCCTGACCCCGCGGGTCAAGGGCCTGATGGCCGTCCAGTCGATGGTGTCCCTCGGCGTGCTCGCCGTGGTGCTCTCCCGGGTGATCAACATCCTGCCGGCGTGACCGGCGGACCCGGGGCGAGCACCACGACGCGCGGGTCGGTCAGCCGGCGGCCGGGGTGTAGACGAGCTTCTTGTTGACGAACTCGTCGATGCCGTAGGGGCCGAGCTCGCGACCGACGCCGGAGCGCTTGGTGCCGCCGAAGGGAAGGTCGGCCACGGAGCCCTGGGCGGTGTTGATCCACACCATGCCCGTGTCGAGCCGGTCCGCGACCTCCTGGGCCTTGGCCGTGTCGGTGCTGAAGACAACGCCGCCCAGGCCGAAGTCGGAGTCGTTGGCCAGCGCGATCGCGGCCTCGGCGTCGGCCACGCGGTAGACCACGGCGGCCGGGCCGAAGAGCTCCTCGCGGTAGGCCCGCATCTGGGGGGTCACGTCGGCCAGGACGGTGGCCTCCATGAAGGCGCCCTTGCGGTCCACGCGCTTGCCGCCGGTGAGCACCGTCGCACCCTTGCCGACGGCGTCCTCGATCTGCTCGACCAGCGTGACGACGGCCTGCTCGGAGGACAGCGGGCCGAAGCCGACACCCTCCTCGGTCGGGTCGCCGGGGGTCAGGGAAGCCATGGCGTCGGTGAACGCCGCGACGAAGTCGTCGTAGAGCTCGTCGACGACGATCATCCGCTTGGCGCCGTTGCAGGCCTGCCCCGCGTTGCCCATCCGCCCGCGCACCGCGGCCTGCACCGCGGTGCCCAGGTCGTCGGTGTCGAGGAGGATGAACGCGTCGGACCCACCCAGCTCCAGGACGACCTTCTTGAGGTTGCGGCCGGCGACCTCCGCGACGGCCGAGCCGGCGCGCTCGCTACCGGTGACCGAGACGCCCGCGACCCGCTTGTCGGCGATGATGTCGGCGGACTGGTCGTTGGTCGCGAAGACGTTGACGTAGGCCCCCGTGGGCAGGCCGGCGTCGGCGAAGACCTGCTCGATCGCCAGCGCCGACTCGGGGCACTGGGGTGCGTGCTTGAGGATGATCGTGTTGCCGATCATCAGGTTGGGCGCCGCGAACCGGGCCACCTGGTAGTAGGGGAAGTTCCACGGCATGATCCCCAGCAGCGGCCCGACGGGCTCCTTGCGGACCACAGCGTCGCCGCCCATCTGGGGGCTCAGCGGGGTGTCGGCGAGCAGGGCCGGTCCCTCGTCGGCGTAGTAGCGGTAGATCGAGGCCACGAGCGCGATCTCGCCCCTGCCCTCGGCCAGGGGCTTGCCCATCTCGCGGGCGATGATCAGGGCGAGCTCGTCGGCGCGCTCCTCGTAGAGGTCGGCCACGCGGTGCAGGACCGCGGTGCGCTCGTCCTTGGTCGTCGCGCGCCACGCGGCGTACGCCGTGTGGGCTCGCTGGACGGCGTCCTGCACCTCGGCGTCGCTCGCGGTGGGGTAGTTCTGCTCGACCTCGCCGGTGGCGGGGTTGACGACCTGGTAGACGCTCATGCGGTGTCCTCTCGTGGGCTGCTCGGGAGTGGGGAGGCGCCGGGTGTGCCGGCGCGATGTCCGTCCCAACTGTGCGTGGGCGTGCGAAAGTCCCTCGACGTCGTGCGCACCGGGGTGAGAAGGAGCACGGGCCCGTCCGGTCGTGGCCGTGGAGCACACGGTCGGCGAGCCCGTCCGAGGTGTCATGATCGTGTTCGTGGGACCTTCCGGGTCCCGGCAAAGGAGACTCTGCGTGCCACGACTCGACAGGGTGGCGGGCGGCGCCGCCCGCGACGCCGGCAAGATCGACCCCGAGCTGCTCGGCGACTTCCTGCCGATCGTCGTCGACGCGGTGGCGTCGGGCCGCCGGTTGCGCCGCGCCGAGCTCCGGGCCTGCGAGGAGCGCGGCGCCGCAGCCGCGCTGGCCGGGGTGCCCCTGCGGGCACTGCTCGACCTCTACCTGTCCGCGTGCTGGAGGCTGTGGGAGGAGCTCGACCACGTGAGCGACTCCGCCGTGGCCAGCGCGGACGCGACGCAGGTCAGGGCCGCGGGCCTGGCGGTGCTGCGGGCCGCCGACGACGCGGTCGCGGCCCTCGCCGAGGGCTTCCAGCTGGCGCGCAACGACCTGTCGCGCCATCAGGAGTCGATGCGACGCGAGGTCTTCGACCTGCTGCTGGCCGGTGGGCCGTCCGCCGTGAGTGCGACCGGTCGGGCCGCCGACCTCGGCCTCGACCTCACCAGCCCCCACGCCGTGCTGGTCGCGCGGCACGAGCGGACCTTCGACGACCCGTCGCTGACCTCGGTGCCGCGGCGGCTCGAGAGTGCGCTCGGCGGGCG
>CALRVO020000449.1:0-3952 GCA_943371595.1 Sphingomonas paucimobilis | reverse complement strand
CCGACGTGGGGTGGGGGCCGCCGACGGTGTCCTGCACACGACCGGCACACTGACCCGGTGAGCGAGCGAGCACTGGTCCTGGGCGGCGGCGGCATCACGGGGATCGCCTGGGAGACCGGGCTCCTCGCGGGACTGGCCGAGGCCGGGGTCGACCTCACCACCGCCGACCGGGTGATCGGCACCTCTGCGGGCTCGATCGTCGGCGCCCAGATCACCTCCGACCTCGGGCTCGAGGAGCTCTACCGCCGTCAGCTGCTGTCGCCCGCCGAGCTCGGCGACACCGCCCCGCTCGCGTCGATCGGGGTGTCGGTGGTCGCACGGTTCGCGACCTCGCTGCTGCGCGCCCGGGGCGACGTCGAACGGTTCGGGCGGCTCCTGGGCCGGCAGGCCGTCTCGCTCGCGGCGCGCGGGCGCACCCCCACGGTGGCCGAGCGCTACCAGCAGGTGGCCCAGCGCATCGGCGGCCTCGAGTGGCCCGACCGCGACCTGGTGGTCACCGCGGTCGACGCGGCCACCGGCGAGCTCGCGGTCCTCGGGCCGCGCGGGCCGTTCCCCGAGGTGACCCTCGAGGACGCCGTCAACGCCTCGTGCGCCGTGCCCTGCGTCTACCCGCCGATCCCCGTGGGCGGCCGGGTGCTGATCGACGGTGGCGTGCGGTCCGGCGCCAACGCCGACCTCGCCGCCGGGTGCGACCCGGTCGTCGTCCTCGCCCCCCTCGACCGCTCGTTCGGGCTGATCCGCAGCGCGACCCAGCAGCTGACCGCGCTCGGCGTGCGCCATGTCGTCATCACCCCCGACGAGACGTCCCTGCGCGCGATCGGCAAGAACGTCCTCGACCCCGCCGCCCGCCCGCCGTCGGCGCGGGCCGGAAGGGCCCAGGCGGCCGCGCACGTCGACGAGCTGCGCGCGCTCTGGGGCTGACCCCCGTCCGCCCCGTCGGGTCGTCCGCCCCAGCGTGAGCCCAGGCTCACCCTCAGGCGGACGACCGGGGCAACCCCAGCCGCGCGACGACCCGCTCGGCCGCCTCGGCCGGCTCGAGGTCGTCGTTGTCGATCCGCAGGTGCGGATAGCGACCGGCGAAGGGGAACGGCTGGTCGGGTCCGGTGCTCAGCCGGTGGCGGCTGTCCCACTGGCGCAGGCTGCCGCGGGCCCAGGCGACGTCGCGCTTGGTCGCCTTGTGCTCGAGCCGCAGTGGCGTGCCCTCGCGCGCGAGCCGGGTCTCCTGGCTCGACCACAGCTCGACGAAGTCGACGGGGTGCCCGGCGTCGACCACCGGCGCGATCATCTGCTCGACGATCTCGGAGTCGCTGTCGTCGTCGAGTGCCCAGACGACGGTGAAGACCAGTCCGGGCAGTCCGTGGGCGACGGCCTCCTCGAAGACCCGCGTGCGGAACTCGTTCTTGAGCGCGTCGAAGGGCGGGGTGCCGAAGTCGAACACCCCCAGCAACGGCTCGATCGTCGCGTGGTTGTGGAACAGCTTGTACGGCGTCAGCCGCGCGATCTCGCGACCGACGGTCATCTTGCCGACCGCCGGCGGCCCGAACAGGATCAGAAGGTGCATGCGGTCAGTCGAGCAGGTCGGGTGACGGCGGGCGAGGGTTTTCGGCGGTGTCACACGAGTCCCTAGATTCACCGGCCGGCCGGTGGAACCCTGACCGGGACGACGAAATCTCATCGTCCCGGTCATGCATTCACCGGCCGGCCGGTGAATCCTGAGGCAGGTGTGACTCACCCCTCGAGGGCCGCGACGGCCTCCGCGATGGAGAGCGTGCGCCGGGCCGACTCGACGTGGAGGTTCTCGACCATCCGACCGTTGTAGGTGACGACGCCGCTCCCGGCGCTGTCCTCCCAGGCCTGGATCAGTCCGCGGGCGTCCTCGACCGCCTTGTCGGACGGGGCGAAGGCGGTGTTGGCGCCCTCGACCTGGCCGGGGTGGATCAGGGTCTTGCCGTCGAAGCCCATCTGGCGGCCCTGCTCGCACTCGGCGAGGAACCCCTCGGTGTCCTTGACGTCGTTGTAGACGCCGTCGACGATCGCGATGCCGGCGGCGCGGGCAGCGAGCAGGGCGGTGTGCAGCGAGGGCAGGATCGGGGCGCGGCCGGGCACGTGCTCGGCGTACAGCTCCTTGACGAGGTCGTTGGTGCCCATCACCAGCACGGCCAGCCGCTCGGAGGCCCGAGCGATCGCGAGGCAGTCGAGGATCGCGACGGGGGTCTCGATCATCGCCCAGAGCTTGGTGTGCGCGGGCGCGCCGGCTGCCTCCATGGCGGCGACCAGCGCGTGCACCTCGTCGGCGCTGCTGACCTTGGGGACGACGACCGCGTCGGGTCCGGCGGCCGAGGCCGCGGCGATGTCGTCGTCGTGCCACTCGGTGCCGATGCCGTTGACCCGGATCGTGAGGGTACGGCGGCCGTAGTCGCCCGACGCGACCGCGGCGCACGCTGCGTCGCGCGCGGCCGGCTTGGCGTCGGGGGCGACGGCGTCCTCGAGGTCGAAGATGACGGCGTCGACCGGCAGCGTCTTGGCCTTCTCGAGGGCCTTGGCGTTGGAGCTCGGCATGTAGAGCACCGAGCGCAGCGGGGTGAAGTCGCTCATGCCGGTACCTCGCTGCTCGGGATCGCGTCGTACTGGGCCTTGAGCTCGGGGTCGATCTCGGCGAGCTGGTCGGCCAGGGCCACCATCACCAGGCACTGCTTGAGCGAGGCGTCGTCCTCCATCTTGCCGTCGATCATCACCGCGCCGGTGCCGTCGCCCATGGCGGCGACCACGCGACGCGCGTGCGCGATGTCCTCCACCGAGGGGGAGAAGACCTTGTGGGCGATGGCGATCTGCTTGGGGTGCAGGCTCCACGTGCCGACGCAGCCGAGCAGGAACGCGTTGCGGAACTGGTCCTCGCACGCCACGGTGTCGGCGATGTCGCCGAACGGCCCGTAGTAGGGGTAGATGCCGTGCATCGCGCAGGCGTCGACCATGCGGGCGATCGTGTAGTGCCACAGGTCCTGCTGGTACGTCGTCCGCTGGGCGGCGATGGCCTCCGGCGAGCCGTCGGTGGGGTCCTGGCGGACCAGGTAACCGGGGTGGCCGCCGCCGACGCGGGTGGTCTTCATGCGGCGGTCGGCGGCGAGGTCGGCGGGGCCGAGCGAGAGGCCCTGCATGCGGGGTGAGGCGCCGCAGATCTCCTCGACGTTGGCCATGCCGCGCGCGGTCTCCAGGATCGCGTGGACCAGGATCGGCCGGTCGAGACCCGCCTTGGCCTCGAGCTGGGCGAGCAGGCGGT
The DNA here is from genome assembly GCA_943371595.1 of Sphingomonas paucimobilis. GTDB lineage: Bacteria > Actinomycetota > Actinomycetes > Propionibacteriales > Nocardioidaceae > Nocardioides. Next base: position 675 of record CALRVO020000449.1, on the reverse strand, counting down.
CGACGTAGTGGATGTCCTCGGCGCCCTGCACCTTGGGCACCATGACCACGTCGAGCTTGTCGCCGATGCCGGCGACCAGGGTGGTCAGGTCGTCGAGGGCCCACGGGCTGTCGAGCGAGTTGATGCGGGTCCACAGCTGGGTCGGGCCGCCGGCGCCCAGTCCCTCGGTCTCCTGACCGATCTTGACCAGGCCCTCACGGGCGGCGAGCTTGTTGTCGGCCTTGACGGCGTCCTCGAGGTTGCCGAGCAGCACGTCGACCGTGCCGACCATCGCCGGGATCTTGGCGGCCATCTTGGCGTTGCTCGGGTCGAAGAAGTGGATCGCGCGGCTGGGACGGAACGGGATCTCGGTCAGCGGGGCGGGGGCCCCGACGGCGAGGGGCCGGAAGAAGTCCTTGGCGCTCTGGGAAGCGGGCATGTCGCGGAAGTTAGCAGTTGCTAACCGGTCTCGGTATGACCGATCTCTCCCCGGGACGGTCCGAGCGGCCGTAGGGTCCGTGGGACGACGGACCCGGGAGGGTGTTCGTCGTGCTCGGCTGTCTGCTGCCGCCCCATACCCCATGAGTGGCGGCAGCAGCCGGTCGCAGCCGAGGCTCACCGGCTGCGGCGCTGCCACCACCGTCGTGGCGGAGCGGCGGCCTCGGCCGCCGCTTGCTCCGCGGCCCGCTCGGCGCG
>CALRVO020000448.1:0-3957 GCA_943371595.1 Sphingomonas paucimobilis | reverse complement strand
TGACCCGTCGTACATGTACGACGGGTCAGCGTCCGTTTTCAGGTCGACCCGTCGTCTGCGCACCGTCTGCGCACCACTCCCCTGGCGACGGTGCGGGCGGAGCTGACAGCAAGACGGCGCCCCGACCACGGACTCAGGCCGACCACAGGGCGCATGGAGGCGGAGGGCGGCCTGGCGGCCGCCACTCAGACCGGCGGCAGCGAAGCCAGGCACGGGCGGCCAGCAGGACGCAGGCCGCCCGGAGCCGACTACTCCAACTCAGTGATGTCGCGGAAGCCGGTCTTCTGGCCGCGGGCGCCGCGGTTCACCAGCCAGGTGACGGCCCACAGGACGATGCCGATGGCCAGGAGGCCGGCCGCGATCTTGTACTGCACCATGTCCTCGTCCAGGCGGGCCCACGGCCCGAGCAGGTAGGCGCAGGCGACCGCTCCGACGACCGGCAGCACCGTCGGGGCGCGGAACGCACCGGGAGGGTCGCGGCGCAGCACCAGACAGCAGATGTTGACGACGGTGAAGACCGCGAGCAGCAGCAGGGAGGTCGTGCCGGACAGCGCGCCGACGATGGTGCTCTCCGACTGGGTCCGCACGTAGATGATGAGGCCGAAGGCGAGGGCGGTGGTGAAGGCGATCGCGACGTACGGCGACCGGGTGCGCGGGGAGACGCGGCCCAGCTGGCGCGGCAGGACGTCCTGGTTGGCCATCCCGTAGATCAGTCGGCTGGCCATCAGCATGTTGATCAGCGCGGTGTTGGCCACGGCGAACACCGTGAGGAACGGGAAGACCTTGTCGATCGGCAGGTCGGGCGCACCGATGCGGACGACGTCGAGCAGCACCCCGGCCTCGGGGTCGACCGGGTTGGCGATGTCGCCGGACGGCACGACGGCGACGACCGAGATCGCGACGAGCACGTAGACCAGCACGGCGATGCCGAGCCCGGTCAGCATGACGCGCGGGAAGATCTTCTCGGGGTCCTTGGTCTCCTCGACCATGTTGACGGAGTCCTCGAAGCCGACCATGGCGAAGAACGCGATGGCGGTGGCCACCGTGACGGCCATGAAGAGGTTCTTGTCGTCGGGGCTCTCGAAGACGGTCACGGCCCCCAGGTCGCCGTCGCCGCGGGCGACCACGAGGAACCCGATGACGATGACGATGGCCAGGGCCGTCATCTCCACCAGCGTCAGGACGACGTTGAACTTGACGCTCTCGCCGACCCCGCGCAGGTTGATGCCGGCGAGCAGCAGCATGAAGGCCAGGGCCACCACGAGCGTGGCCCCGTCGCCGGTCGGGATGCCGGGCAGCAGCTCGTCGAGGCCGATGAGCAGGTTGGAGGCCAGCAGGCCCGACGACGTCGAGGCGCTGGTGATGCCCGAGCACACGACGGCGAAGGCCACGATGAAGGTCACGAAGTGCACCCCGAACGCCTTGTGCGTGTAGAGCGCGGCCCCGGCGGCCTGCGGGTACTTCGTGACGAGCTCGAGGTAGGAGAAGGCCGTGATCGTCGCCACGCCGAAGGCCACGATGAACGGCAGCCAGGCGATGCCGCCCACCTGCCCGGCGAGCTTGCCGGTCACGGCGTAGATGCCGGCACCGAGGATGTCGCCGACGATGAAGAGCAGCAGCAGCTTGGGGCCCATGACCCGCTTGAGGTCGGGGGTGTCGGGTCCGTTGACGTCTGCGGGGTCGCGGCCGCCGGACGGGTCGAGATCAGGTCGCGAGGTCATGTCCGGGACACCTCCGAGGTGACGGATAGGGAGGGTCCCACCCAACACCCCGGGGACGGGGTTGTCAGCACGCCCCGTCGGCGAGTTGCCCTCGCCGAGTCGTCGTGGTCTCATATGAGACATCACTGTCTCATATGGAACGAGAATGTCCCATGGCCTCGCGTGACGACATCCTGGCGGCGGCCACCCGCCACCTCAACGTCGACCCCCGCGCGTCGATGGCGGTCCTGGCGACCGCGGCCGGCGTCGGGCGGGCCACCCTGCACCGCCACTTCGCCTCGCGCGAGGACCTGCTCCACGAGCTCGGCACGCGCTCGCTCGACCGGTGGGAGGCCAGCCTGGACGCCGCCGACGCCGCCGGGGCCGCCGCCTCCGACGACCCCGAGCGCATCCTGGCCTGCCTGCGCGACCTGCTCTCGCGCTACCTCGCCGACTCCGACGACTACGGCTTCGCCCTGACCGACTCCTACCTCACCGGTGCCGACGACCTCCTCGCCCGCTCCGACCGGCTCGTCGAACGTGAGGTGGGGCTGTTCGTCGCCGCGCAGGCGACCGGCGTCCTGCGCGGCGACGTACCCCCGCGCTGGCTCGGCCACGCGGTCTACGGCCTGCTGGTCGCGGCCCGCGAGGCCGTGCGGGACGGCGACGTCGCGCGCCGCGACCTCGACACCGTCGTGCTCTCGCAGTTCCTCGAGGGAGGTGCGGCCCGATGACCGCCACCGTGCACGACCCGACCGCGGCTCCCGCACCGGTGTCCGCCCGGCGCCGCTGGGCCGGCCTCGCGGTCCTGGCCGCGAGCCTGCTCGTCGTCGTCATGGACATGACGATCCTCAACGTCGCCCTGCCCGACCTCACCGCCGACCTGCGGCCCTCGGCCGTGGCCCAGCTGTGGATCGTCGACGCCTACGCCCTGGTGCTGGCCGGCCTGCTCGTGCCGCTCGCGGCGCTGGCCGACCGGTGGGGCCGGCGCCGGATGCTGCTGAGCGGCTTCACGTTGTTCGGCGCCGCCTCCCTGCTCGTGCTGCTCGCCGACTCCGCGGGCGCCGTCATCGCGGTACGGGTGCTGCTCGGCGTCGCCGGCGCGATGATCATGCCGGCCACGTTGTCGCTGATCCGGGTGCTCTTCACCGACCAGCGCGAACGCGCCCTCGCCCTCGGGCTGTGGGCGGCGATGGCCTCGGTCGGCGCCGCGGTCGGCCCGATCGTCGGCGGGGCCCTGCTCGAGGTGTTCAGCTGGCACGCGGCCTTCCTGGTCAACGTGCCGCTCATGGTCGTTGCGGTGGTGGCCGGGCGCGTGCTGCTGCCCGAGAGCCGCTCCGAGCGGCCGGGCCGCATCGACGCCACCGGCGTGGTGCTCTCGGTGAGCGGCATGGTCGCGGTCGTCTACGCCGTCAAGCAGCTCGGCAAGCACGGGCCTGACGTCGTCACCCTGCTCGTGCTGGTGCTCGGCGCGCTCGCGCTGACCGCCTTCGTGCGGCGCTGCCTGCACCAGGCCGACCCGATGCTGGCCGTGCGGCTGTTCGCCGACCGGGTCTTCCGTGCCGGCGTGCTGACCGCGCTGGCCAGCAGCACCGTGATGATGGCGCTGCTGCTCGTCACCTCGCAGTGGCTGCAGCTGGTGCGCGGCTGGTCGCCGCTCGACGCCGGCGTCGCCCTGCTCCCCCTCGCGGTGGGTGGTCTCGTCGGCTCGCCGTTCGCGCCGGCCCTCGCCGCCCGCATCGGGGTCCGCACGGTGCTGGTCGGCGGCCTGCTCGCGACCGCCACCGGCCTCGGCGCGCTCGGCGTGCTCCCCCACCCCCTGCCGTACGCCGGGCTCGCCGCCACCTTCCTCGTCGTCGGTCTCGGGACCGCCGCCCTGGGGGTCGGCTCGGCCCTGATCATGGGGCGCGCACCGGCCCACCAGGCCGGGTCGGCCGCCGCCCTCGAGGAGATGTCCTACGAGATCGGCGGGGTCCTCGGGGTCGCCGTCCTCGGCAGCCTCGCCGGCATCGTCTACCGGGCCGGGCTCCCCACCGACGCCGGCACCGCCGCCACCGAGTCGCTCGCCGGCGCGCTCGGCACCCCGACGGCGGGCGCGGCCACCGCGGCCTTCACCGACGCGTTCGCGATGGTCGGGCTCACCGGCGCGGCGCTCGCCCTGCTCGCCGCGGTCGTCGTCTGGCGCTGGCTGCCCGCCGACCTCGACCTCGCCGACCTCTCCCACTGACGCCGAGTCGGCGCAGATATGCGCCGAGTC